>CAZMNC010000074.1:0-16004 GCA_964567535.1 uncultured Desulfobacterales bacterium
TACCTATGAGGAATTGAAACGAATTGTCTTATATCAGATGGCAAATGAGCATATCTGAGCTTTTAGCCTACCTATGAGGAATTGAAACGCCGAAGCTTTTCTGAAGTGAACAACATGTGGAAAGTGCTTTTAGCCTACCTATGAGGAATTGAAACTCTATATCAAGCTTAGTATATGCTTCATACAGCATAAGGCTTTTAGCCTACCTATGAGGTATCAAATCTATCCCTAAGATAAGCAAACTCCCACTTACAAGTGCTTCAGGATCTCTCAATGATTATGTTATCCTAAAAATCTCTATCTCCAACACTTATCTTTACCCCATTTTCTTTAAATAACTTGATAAGTTCATTTCTCATAAATTGTTTTCCTTTATTTGTATGAATAATAGAAGGAAAACCATATTTTCTGATAGCTTCAATACAAAAACTCATATTTATTTGATATCTTAATAGAAAGGACTTTGCGAGAAAATAGGTCCATAATAGCTATATCCATTTTTAACTCTTATGTAAGTAATATCAGCACATCATGCCTGATTGGTTTAGTAACCGATAGTGTTCTTAATAAGTTACCATAACTTGTACTTTTGGTAATAGTGGTTTTAGGAGCTGGATATATTTCCCTTTCTTATAAGCATTTTTGTTCTTTTAATATTAACCTTGATACTATGCTTTTTTTCTAAGTAAGCTTTTGTTTTCTTTGTACCATATGTGGGATCTTAGGTGCTAAGAAAAATCTTTTTTCTTTAGCCATTTGTTTTCTTTTCTCTTTGCTTATGCATTTTTAAGTACATGAGATAAAAAATCTATTTTCGCCTGAAGTTGACCTATTTTTTTGTACGCATCTCCTTTTATAGCCTCAAGGGCTACTGTTAATTTAAATTTGGCTGTGTACTTTTTGTTCATTGGCCCCCGCCCCCTTCCTTATTTTAGTTGTTGAATATTTTATGTGGGACAAAAATTGGAGTGTCAGTTTAATTATTTGAACAAGGTCAATTCTATTTACTTGTTTACTTATGATAATAATAAAAGCATTAAACTTATTATATTTATATCTACTACCTTTAGATCCACATTGATAATTGATATAATAATTGTAATTATAATTGTAGTTATATATTTATATAGTTTTTATAATTTCAAGAGTATTAAATATTAAGAATAAGTCTAATACCTATAGAGAATATAGAGAATCTAAAAAAAACTTTAAAATATAACGAATTAATTTTAAAAGTTAATAAAAAATAAAATATATACGGAAAGAGTAAAAAGAATTTACAACAGGACTAATTATTACTAATTATTTAACAGATATTAATATAAGAGGAGGATTATTATGAAAGTATGTCACGTTGATGAAATGAGAAGACTTGATAAAACTGCTTCAGAAAAGTTTGGAATAACGGAACAGCTACTTATGGAAAATGCTGGGTTAGCCTCATATTTTGCTATATATAAAGAATTAAAGGATATCAAAAAAAAATTTATAATATGTTGTGGGATTGGTAATAATGGTGGAGATGGATTTGTCGTTGCAAGAAAACTTCATTCTAATGGTGCAGATGTCAAAGTTTTTATATTAGGAGATCCCTCTAAATACAAAGGGGCTGCTAAAACAAATTTAGAAATAATAAATAGGCTTTCTATTGAAAGCATGCACGTATCTTCATTAAGTCAAATAAAACATGATATTTCACATTGTGATGTAATTATAGATGCGATATTTGGAACAGGTCTTTCAAGGGATATAGGAGGGATATATAAAGACGTAATAGAACTGATTAATAAAAGCAATGCTGTTGTAGTAAGTTTGGATATCCCATCTGGTGTTTCTGGCAATACAGGGAAAATAATGGGATGTGCTATTAAGGCAGATTTCACAATTACTTTCGGTCTTCCAAAACTGGGTAATATATTATATCCGGGTTATGAGATGGGAGGAAAGCTTTATATAAGCCATATATCCTTTCCTCCTTATCTATATGAAGATGATAATATCACATGCCAAATAAATGAGCCATTACTAATGCCTATTAGACAAAAAACAGGCCATAAAGGTAGTTTTGGAGATGTTTTATTTATTGCTGGGGCTAAAAATTACTTTGGAGCTCCGTATCTTGCCTCATATTCTTTCCTCAAGGCAGGAGGAGGATATAGTAGGCTTGCAGCACCTAAATCCATAACTCCATTTATAGCATCTCTTAGTCCAGAAGTAGTTCTAATACCTCAAGAAGAAACATCAGATGGTAGTATTTCTTTAAAAAATATAGAGAAACTTTTTCAAATTTCAGAAAAAGTAGATATGGTAATTATTGGACCTGGACTTTCTTTAAATAATGAAACTCAACAAGTTATTTTAACACTTATAGAAAAAATAAAAAAACCAATTCTTGTAGACGGAGATGGAATAACAGCAGTATCAAAAAATATGGATGTTATAAAAAATCGTGATTCAGAAACTATATTAACTCCCCATCTCGGTGAAATGTCAAGAATTACGGGAATTAGTATTTCAGAACTTAATGATAATAAGCTCCAAATTCTTCAAAATATATGTAAAGAATTTAAAGTAATAACTGTTCTAAAAGGTGCACATTCTTTAATAGGTCTTCCTAATAAAAAGGTCTTTATTAATATGACAGGAAATTCGGGTATGGCAACAGCTGGTTCTGGAGATGTGCTTACTGGCACTATAGCTGCTATGTTTGGACAAGGATTTTCTATTATAGATGCAGTAAAAATGGGGGTTTTCTTGCATGGTTTATCAGGTGATCTTGCTTCTTATGAAAAAGGGGAAGATGGAATTACCGCACAAGATATACTAAACTTTTTACCTAAAGCAATTAAGTTATATAGAGAAAATTCTATACATGATAGAATAAAAATCAACTATTATGAAATTATTTAAACCAAAATATACTAAAAATAGTAATAACAAAAATTGCAAATATATCAATCAATATACCTGTTTTAAACATATCCCAGACTGTAAGCCTTTCTGTACCGAAGATGATAGCATTTGGGGGAGTAGCTACAGGGAGCATAAATGCACATGACGCAGCTATTGTTGCAGGAATCATAATAAGCAAAGGATTTGTATTAATTGCTTTAG
Organism: uncultured Desulfobacterales bacterium; assembly: GCA_964567535.1. GTDB lineage: Bacteria > Desulfobacterota > DSM-4660 > Desulfatiglandales > JALVZP01 > CAZMNC01. Next base: position 3,115 of record CAZMNC010000074.1, read on the forward strand.
AAAAACCTGCCATTACAGGAAGAATTACTTGAGCAGATGCTGTATTAGAAGCAAATTCAGTTAATATCGCAACTCCTATACATATAAAACCTATTAAAATATAAATTGGTACATTTTTAAGACATGTAAATTTATTTCCTATCCATAGGGAAAGGCCAGAATCCTTAAATCCAGCAGCTAATGCAAATCCGCCACCAAACAACAAAATGATCCCCCAAGGAAGCTTTTTAGCTGTCTTCCAATCCATAATGGTTTCATCTGTTCCTTTTGAACAAGGAATAACAAATAATAAAAAGGATATGGCTATAGCAACTGTACCATCATCTATAAATTTAGGATATGATAAAAAGGAACTCCATCCATGAATGAAAATAGAGCCTATTTTTATATCTGATCTTGTAAGCCATAAAACAGCTAATATCGCAAATAAAGTAGCTACAATTTTTTCTTCATATCTCATAGGACCTAATTTTTTAAATTCTTCTTCAAATATTGATTTATTAGGTAAAGATATTGTTTTTGGTGAATACATTACTGTGAGCAAAATCCAGGTAAATATAAATAAAGCTATTGAAATTGGCATAGCAAACATAAACCATGAAGAAAAAGAAATTTCAGGCATATCTGGAAAAGATATTTCAAAAATCTTTGCAAATATAGCATTAGGAGGTGTTCCTATAAGAGTTGCGATTCCACCAATAGAAGCAGCATAGGCAATACCTAATAAAAGTCCTATAGAAAAGTTTCTAATAGCAGTTTTTTTACCAATATCTTCCATTTTTGATATAACAGCGATTGCTATAGGGGTCATCATCATTACTGTGGCTGTATTAGAAATCCACATAGATAAAAAAGCGGTAGCAAGCATAAACCCCAAAAGAAGTCTTTTATAGCCAGTACCCATAAATAGTATTATTTTTAAGGCTATTCTTCTGTGAAGTTGCCATTTTTCCATTGCAAGGGCCATGATAAAGCCCCCTAAAAATAAAAATATAATGTTATTAAAATATAAAGATGCAGTTTTTTTCCCATCCATTATTCCAAGGATTGGAAATAATATTATGGGTAAAAGAGCTGTAACAGGCAAAGGAATAGCTTCTGTTATCCATAATAAGGCCATCAAAACTGCAACAGCCAGTGTTCTTGTAACTTCAGGATGATCAGGATTTAAGTTAATTGTGAAGATGAGACACAAAAATATAAAAATAGATATAATAAATAAAATAGTGTGCTTATATATCTTTTTCATTTCAAATTCCTATTGACCAATTTATTAATAATATCAATAATTGTAAAAATTAAACAAGGATAAAAGCCATGGGAATATCAAAAAAGATTAGTCTTTTTATAGAAAGATCTTCTTGGATAAGAAAAATGTTTGAAGAGGGAAATCAACGAAAAGCTTTATATGGTGAAGATAATGTATTTGATTTTAGCCTGGGAAATCCAGATATAGAACCCTCTGCAAAATTTAAAGAAACTATCATAGAACTTCTAAACAAAGATATTCCCGGAATGCATAGATATATGCCAAATTCAGGTCTATTAAATACAAGAAAGGCAATTTCTGAATTTTTATCAAAAGAAAGGAATAATAAATTTACAGAAGAAGATGTAATAATAACAGTAGGGGCAGGTGGAGGTTTAAATATAATATTCAAAACTATTCTTGATCCAGGAGATGAAGTAATTGTGCCTGTTCCATATTTTGTTGAATATGAATTTTATATAGACAACCATGGTGGAATAATAAAAAAAGTGAGAACAAAAGAGAATTTTTCTTTAGATATAGATGCAATATCAGAAGCTATAACTTCTAATACAAAAGCAGTTTTGATAAATTCACCAAATAATCCTACAGGCAAAGTATATAAAGAAAACGAGATAAAAGGCCTTGTTGATATTATAAAATATTATAGCGAAAAAATTAGCAGGCCTATATATCTTATCTCTGATGAACCATATAGAAAAATAGTATATGGCTCTCAGGTTGCTAACATATTTAAATTTTATAAAGAAAGTTTATTGGTGAGTTCTTTTTCTAAAGATTTATCTATCCCGGGAGAAAGAATAGGATATGTGGCAGTTCATCCAGATATACATGAAAAAAACAGATTAATTTCAGGTCTTTCTCTTTCTAATAGGATACTTGGCTATGTAAATGCTCCTGCACTTGTTCAGTGGGTTATTCCATATTTGTTATATGAACCAGCCCCAGTAAAAGAATATCGAAGAAGACGAGATATTTTTTGTAATGCCTTAGAGTCTTTTGGATATGAATTTATTTGGCCAGAAGGAGCATTTTATATATTTCCAAGGTCACCTATTAAAGATGACAAAATGTTCGTTTGTGCTTTGCAAGAAGAAAATATATTAGTAGTTCCTGGTAGAGGTTTTGGTGGACCTGGTTATTTTAGAATAGCATATTGTGTTTCTGAAAAGATAATTGAAAAATCTCTTGATGGCTTTAAAAAAACTTTCGCAAAATTCAATAAAATTTAGAGGTTAGCAAATTATGTACTCAAAAATGCTTATATTAAGATTTCCTAAAAAAAGAGTTGGAGAACCTATTGTGGTAAATTTAGTTAAAAAATTTAATTTAACATTTAATATTCTTAAAGCTACTATATATCCAAGAAAAGAAGGCATCATGGTAATGGAATTAAGTGGAGACAGAAAGAATTTTCAAAAAGGCATTAAGTACTTAAAAAGCCTTGGAATTCAAGTCGAAACTGTTTCTCAAGAAATAAAAAAAGATGAAAAAATATGTATTCACTGTGGCATGTGTATAGCGGTATGTCCTACAGGTGCATTACATATAAGAAGAGCTGATATGGCAGTGGTATTTGATAATGAAAAGTGTAGCGCTTGTGAGTTATGCGTAATTACTTGTCCTGTTAAGGCCATGAAAGTGAAATTTGATAAAAATATGCTTCATTAATGCAAATATGGCATATTTTAAGATTATTACCCTTGGTTGTAAAGTAAATCAATATGAATCTGTTTATATCAGTGAGGAACTTATAAAAAGGGCTTGGAAACCACAGATAAAAGATTCTCATGTAGATCTTGTGATAATAAATACCTGTATTGTAACTCAAAAGGCTTCTCATCAATCAAGACAAGAAATTAGAAAGGCTCTTAGAGAAAATCCTAATGCAAAGATTGTGGTTACTGGCTGCTATTCACAAGTTTACCCAGAAGAATTAAAGGAGATAAAAGGAGTATCTTTAATCATTGGAAATAAATATAAAACCAAAATACCAGAATTGATTGAATCTACAATTCATAGAAAAAATTATGTAATTACAGATAATTTCTCCAAAAAAGAATTGTTTCAATATATGCCAATTTCTCGATTTGATGGAAAAACAAGGGCTTTTTTAAAAATACAAGATGGATGTGAATCTTTTTGTAGCTATTGTATTATTCCTTATGCAAGGGGACCATATAGGAGTTTAAACATCAACAACGTATTAACTGCAATAGAACATTTGATAGATAAAGGATATAAAGAAATTGTGCTTACAGGGATACATCTTGGTAAATATGGAATAGATAATAACACAAGTTTAGAATCCCTTTTAAATGAGATAGGAAAAAATAAGTATCCTGTTAGAATAAGGCTAAGTTCTATAGAACCTAATGAAATTTCTGATGGTCTTATTGACATGATCGCAAGTGAAGACTGGATATGCAAACATCTTCATATTCCTCTTCAAAGTGGAGATAATAGAATACTTAGTAGAATGAAAAGAAGATATACCAGAGAGGATTTTTGTAAACTTATTATGAAAATATACAATAAAATACCGTTTATTGGCATTGGCGTTGATGTTATGACTGGTTTTCCCGGAGAAAATTTAACAGCTCATCAAAATACTATGTCTTTACTTATTGATTTACCTATTTCATATCTTCATGTTTTCCCATATTCTGATAGACCAAAAACTTCTGCTTTTTATTTTAATAATAAGCTTTCACCAAAAATTAAAAAAATTAGAGCTAAAGAATTAAGAGAAATAGGGCATCAAAAAAGAAGAGAATTTTTAAAGAAATGCTTAGGAAAGATGTTTTGGGGTCTTGTAGAAAAAGATTTAAAAAATGGCATATTAAAAGCTGTTACAGATAATTATATAACTGTAATACTCCAAAATAACATGGATATTACAGGTAAATTAGTCATAATAAAGCTTCAAAAACTAGATCAACACAATATGGCTTTCGGTGAAATATATTATGCTTAAAGACATATTATCTATTTTTGTCTTATTTCTTAGTGGTATAGGGCTAAATCTTACTCCATGTGTTTATCCGCTATTTCCTATAACTATATCTTACTTTGGTGGCAAGTCTTCCTATATAAAAGGAAAACCATATATTCATGGCATTATTTATGTATTTGGAATAGCAATAACTAATTCTATATTAGCACTTATAGCTACTTTTACAGGAAGTATGTTAGGTTCTACATTACAAAATCCGCTTGTTATAGTTGGAATATCTATATTTCTTTTATATTTAGCATTTAGTCTATTTGGAATATGGGAAATAAAAATTCCCTATCAAATAAATAAGTTATTAACAAAAAGATTTTCAGGATATAAAAGTACTTTTTTTATAGGTCTTATGTTTGGTATTTTTGCCGCTCCATGTGCTGGCCCGTTTGTAATTGCTGTAATGACATATGTAGCAAAAAATGCAAACCCTGTTACAGGTTTTATTTATTTTTTAAGTTTGAGTTTAGGTATGGGGCTGCCTATGGGTATACTTGCTGTGTTTTCTGGAATGATAAATAAACTTCCATCTTCAGGAGAGTGGATGTTATGGGTCAAAAAATTGTTTGCATGGACACTTGTATTTATGGCTCTGTACTTCTTAAAACCTATAGTAAAACAGTCTATTATATATAAGTATATATTAGGGATGGTATGTCTCACAAGTGCTTTTCATATTAGTATATTGGATAAGACTTTAGGAAAAAAGTTAGGACTTATTAAAAAATTATTTGGTATTGTCTTGTTTTGTATTGCTATATACTTGTTTTATTTTTCTTATTTTTGTAATTACAAAAATAAAGTAAAATGGCTTTCATATAATGAGCATATTTTCAATGACGCAAAAATTAAAAATAAATTTATAATATTGGATTTTTATGCTGATTGGTGTTTATCTTGTAGGCATGTAGAAAAACTCTTCTATGAACCTGAAATAGCAAAATTAAGTAAAAAATTTATTATGATTAAAGTTGACTTAACCCAGCAAATGCCATTCCAAAAAAACTTATTAAAAGATTTTAATATAAAAGGTCTTCCCACCCTTATTATTATAACTCCTACAAAAAGATTTCGTTTAGAAGGAGAAATTAAAAAACAAAAATTAATAGAAACTATAAAAAAAGCCTTTTATTAAACTATATCCAATTTTAAATTTATTATATCTCCCTTTTTAAACCCAATAGAGTCAAAAAACCTTAAAAGATTAAAATCTCTCCAATGTACAAAAGCGTATATTGACTTCACCCCAGCTTTCTTTAGATAATCTATCATTTCATTAAATAACATCTGCCCTATTCCTTTCCTTTGAAATTCAGGATCCACAACGATTGCATTTATCCAGCCTATATTTTCTGGAACACCATATGTCCATCCAGTAATATCTCCAATGATAAAACCCACAATTCTACCGTTTATCTCTGCTACAAGAGCAGCTACTGTAGAAAGCTTTTCTATAATTTCTGTTCTAAGTTTCCAATAATCTATTCTATCGCGCCCTATAACCTTTCTATCTATTTCAGATACTTGTTTAAAATCACGCGACTTCATAGGCCTTATGATAGGACTTTCTATATTTGTTGTCATAAGTTAATCCTCTACAATCCCTTTTTCCCTTTCCTTTTTGGCTACTAATAAACGGGTCTCTATAACAGTATCAGGAATAAGACTCATAGAATCTATACCACATTCTACAAGAAACTCTGCAAACTCTGGAAAATCACTTGGTGCTTGACCACATATTCCTATTTTTCTCCCTTTATTTTTTACTGTTTTTATAACACTTTCTATAAGCCTTTTTACAGCCTCATTTCTTTCATCATATAAATGAGATACAAGAGCAGAATCTCTATCAAGGCCTAAGGTAAGTTGAGTAAGATCATTTGAACCTATGGAAAATCCATCAAAAATATCTGCAAATTGATCAGCAAGTATTACATTACTCGGAATCTCGCACATCACATATATCTCCAAGCCATTTTCCCCTTGAATAAGCCCAAACTTTTTCATTAATTCCAATACCCTTTTTCCTTCTTCTGGGGTTCTACAGAATGGGACCATAATCTTTATGTTAGTTAATCCCATTTCATCTCTGGCTTTATGAAGAGCTTTGCATTCTAATTCAAAAGCAGGTAGAAACTTCTCATCATAATAACGAGAAGCTCCTCTCCATCCTATCATAGGATTACTTTCTATAGGTTCATATAAATGTCCCCCCAGCAAGTTTCTATATTCATTGGTTTTAAAATCCGATAACCTTACAATAACATCTTTAGGATAAAAAGCCGCGGCTATACGTCCTATACCTTCTGCTAATTTATCAATAAAAAACTGTTTTTTATCTCTGTATATAATAGTTCTTTCTTCAATTTCCTTTACAATTTGCCTTATCTCTTCGTTATCTTCTGAGCTATTTTTCAGTCTTTCATATTCTACAAGAGCTAATGGATGTATCCCTATATGAGAATTAATAATAAATTCCTCTCTTGCAAGTCCAACCCCATCGTTCGGAATCATTGCTTGAGAAAAAGCCTGCTCTGGAATCCCCACATTCATCATTATTTTGGTACGTGTTTTTGGTAATTCTTCTATATTTATAGTATCTACATCATATTTTAAAAATCCTTCATATACATAACCTGTTTCACCTTCACAACATGATACTGTAACTTCTTGCCCAGAGCTTACTTTTTCAGTAGCATTTCCCGTTCCAATAACACATGGAATTCCGAGTTCTCTTGACACAATAGCAGCATGACACGTTCTACCACCTTTGTTCGTAACAATAGCAGAAGCTATCTTCATTATGGGCTCCCAATCAGGGTCTGTCATATTAGTAATCAGGACATCTCCAGCCTTAAAATTATGCAGATCATTAGGCGAAAGTATAACATTTGCCTTTCCTTGACCTACCTTTGATCCAATTGCCATTCCTGTAACTATAATTTTTCCCTTTTCAAGAAGTTTATACTTTTCATATGTTCTATAATCTTTTTGGGAATGAACTGTTTCAGGTCTTGCTTGAACAATAAAAAGTTTACCTGTCCCTACATTTATTCCATCTCCATCCTTTGCCCATTCTATATCCATAGGAGTATATTTTCCTGACTCTGAACTATAGTGTTCTTCTATAATACAGGCCCATTTGGCAAGTTGGAGTATTTCATCATCATTTAATATATATCTATATTTTTCTTCTTCACTAATAGAAACATTCTTGGTTGTATAATCTCCATCAGTTGAATATACCATCTTTATATCTCTATCTCCCATCTTTTTACCTATAATAGATTTTTTATCTATTTTTAATGTTGGCTTAAAAACATAATATTCATCAGGATTTATCACCCCTTGAACAACATTTTCCCCTAAACCATAAGCAGCAGTTATATATACTACATCCTTAAAACCTGTTTCAGTGTCTATTGAAAACATAACACCAGAACAGGCTGAATCACTTCTTACCATCTTTTGAACAGCTATAGAAAGGGCCACATCCATCTGACCAAAACCTTTATCATGCCTATATGATATAGCCCTATTAGTAAAAAGACTGGCAAAACACTTTTTACATGACTCTAAAAGTTGAATTTTGCCCTGAATATTTAAGAATGTATCTTGTTGTCCCGCAAAAGAGGCATCTGGCAAATCTTCAGCAGTTGCCGAAGATCTTACTGCAACATCTGTACTATCAACACCAAATTCCTTTGATAGCTGTTCATAAGCATCACATATAGCCTTTTCAAGCTCTGGAGGAAAAGGTGCATTGCTAATAATTTCTCTAACTTTATATCCTCTATCTCTAAGATCATTTATATTATGAGTATCTAAGTCTTTAAGTATATCAATTATCTCTTTATCTATACCCGCATAATTTAGAAAATAACGATATGCATGAGCAGTTATAGCAAAACCATTTGGAATATTTATGCCTTTTTTTGTTAATTTTTGATACATTTCCCCTAAGGAGGCATTCTTACCGCCTACAATAGGGACATCTTTCAAGCCTATTTCTTTAAACCAGAGAATGAATTTCTCCCCTCTCACATCAGCCTCTCCTAATATTTTTTATTTGCTATAACATGGAATTAAAGTTCCTGTCAATCAAGGAGTATAGTCCTTTTTTATAAGTATGCTTGAATCCAGAAATGAATTGATATATAAAGCTTATACTTAATTGGAGGTTTTAAAAATGAAAATTTTGAAAACTATATCTTTGTTATTCGTGTTTATTCTGCTTTTTTTTATTCAACCCTTAAAAGCTGATGTAATTCAAGGAGTTCATAAGTATATATTAAAAAATGGGATAACAGTATTACTTAAAGAAGATCATAGTTGGCCCACAGTTTCTGTACAATTATGGGTAAAAACAGGAAGTGCAAACGAAACAGAAAAAGAAGCTGGTATCAGTCATTTAATTGAACATATGATGTTCAAAGGAACAAAAAAAAGAAAAACTGGAGAAATAGCAAGATGTATAGAAAAACTTGGTGGAGAAATAAATGCATATACTTCATTTGATCAAACTGTATATTATGTAAATATTCCTTCAAAACATATAGGGGTGGCCCTTGATGTACTTTTAGACGCTATTCAGCATTCTGTATTTGATCCAAAAGAACTAAAAAAAGAAAAACAGGTAGTTTTAGAAGAATATAGAATGGATCAAGACAATCCTAATATAAAGCTTATAAACACTATGATGGCATTAGCTTTTAAAGTACATCCATATAAAAGGCCAGTTATTGGTTATAAAAGTAATATTAAGTCCTTTAAAAGGCAGGATATATTAAATTATATAAATAAATGGTATACACCAAACAATATAATTATTGTAGTTGTTGGAGATTTTGACCAGAAAAAAGTACTAAAAGAGATTAAGAAACTTACAAAAAATTTCCCTAAAAGATCCGGCATTTTTTTTGTTAGACCTAAAGAACCAGAACAAAAATCTATCCGCAAAAAAATAATGTATGAAAATGTTCACCAAACTTATATGGACATATTTTGGCATATTCCATCCATAAAAAGTAGTGATATTCCTATATTAGATATTATTTCTTACCTATTATCAAATGGCAAAAGTTCAAGACTTTATTACAAGCTCAAAATGAGACAAAATCTTGTTAGAAGTATAGATTCAGGGCTTTTATTATTAAAGGATCCCGGAATATTCTATATTAATGTACTTATGGAATCCAAAGGCGGCATTCAAAAAGTTTTAAATATTATCCTTAAAGAAATAGAAAAAATAAGTACTATTCCTGTTTCAACAAAAGAACTAAACAAGGCAAAAAGACAAGCAAAAGCAGATTTTATATACGAAATGGAAGACATGTCTGGACAAGCAAGGACACTTGGTTTTTTTGAGGCTCTTGCTGGAGATTATAGAAAAGCAAGAAAATATCTTGAAATAATGGAATCCGCAAAACCTGAAGATTTAATAAGAGTGGCAAAAAAATATTTAAAAACTGACAATTTCAGTATAGGAATTTTGGCCCCAAAAAACAGTAAAATTCACATACATATTTCTGCACCCTCTCTTACGAAAATTATATTAAAAAATGGGGTCAGATTAATATTAAAAGAAGATCACAGACTTCCTATAGTCTCATTCACCGCAGTATTTTTAGGAGGCACAAGACTTGAGAACAAAGGAAAATGGGGAATTTCAGATCTTACATCAAGACTGCTTACAAGGGGCACAAAAAATAGGTCTTATTTGGAAATAGCCTCAGAGGTGGAATCATGTGGCGGTATATTAGAAGGTTTTTCAGGAAGAAATAGTATAGGCCTTCGTGGCAAATTTTTAAAAGAAGATATATACAAAGGTTTAAGTCTCATGACAGACATATTATTATATCCTATTTTTCCTGAATCAGAGATTAAAAAGGCAAAAGAAGATATTATTTCAGATATACAATCTAAGAAAGACTATCCTCTACCAGAGGTATTTGATTTATTTTTTAAAACCCTATACAAACACCATCCTTATGGACACCCATTAACAGGTACAATAGAAACAGTAAGATCGATTCGCAGAAAAGATATTATCAATTGGTATAATAAAATAGCCAGACCAAATAAGTTAGTTATTGCTATAGTAGGTGATATAAATAATTCTGAAATAGCAGATTATTTAAAAAGAAAATTAGAACACTGGGAAAAACATCTTTCACCACTCCCTGTTATATCTCCTGAGCCGCCTATTTTATCTCCAAGAAAAGTATATAAGAAAAGAATAGGAAGACAGGATCATATTATATTAGGATTCTTGGGAACATCTCTAAAAAGCAAAGAAAATCTACCTATGGAAATAGTTAATACTGCGCTATCTGGTCAAGGAGGCAGATTGTTTTATGAATTAAGAGACAAAATGGCACTTGCATATGAGGTTACATCCTTTAGAAGGCCTGGTCTTGAAACAGGAGCATTTGGCGTATATATGGCATGTGCTCCAAACAAAGTTAATTTAGCAATAAAAGGTATCTTAGACCAACTAAGATACCTAAGAAAATATGGGTTAACATCTAAAGAAATCAAAGATGCTAAAGAATATATAACAGGTAATTTTATAATGGACTTACAAACTATCGACTCTCAAGCTATGCAGATGGCATTGAATGAGTTATATGGCTTAGGATATAAATACATATACAAATTTCCTCATATAATAAAAGCTATAAGCTCTCCTCAGATTAAAGAGGCTATAAATAAAATAATTAATTTAAATTCATATGTGCTTATTGTACTAGGTCCAACTGCTCCTAAAAATATAAATATTCGATAATTAATTTATATTTATAAATGAATAAATTAATAAAAATTTGGTTCAGACGATTAATAAAAGAGTGGATATTAATAACTGTAGCAACTGGTTTAGTAGTTACCTCCTTATATCTCAAAAGACTCCCCTCATACAGTATCAGAGATATAGAAGTAATATTTATTATTTTTATTTTACTAATGATTGTAAAAGGCTTAGAGCAAAGTGGTTTTTTTGCTCATATTGCATATTCCTTGCAAAACAAAAAAATTATGCCTTTTTACTTGATAGTTTCCACAATGATATTATCTATGTTCATTACAAATGATGTAGCTCTATTATTAGTTATACCTATAACTTTAAAGTTAAAACTTAGGCAAAAAGAATTATTAATAATACTGGAAACACTATCTGCAAATACAGGATCTGCTTTAACACCATTTGGGAATCCTCAAAATCTATTTATATATTGGTTTTATCATTTAAATCCTATAGAATTTATAAAAGTTATAGCTCCTTTTACATTGAGTTTCTTTATTATACTTAGTATCAGCTCTATTTTTATTAGAGTTGAAGACTATTTCAACCTTTCAAAAAACAGAGTTTCAAAAAGAAGTTTTATATATTTATTTTTTTTAATTATATTTGTTTTATCAGTATTAAAGCTTATACCTCTTTGGATAAATATTATAATTTTGGCTTATTCAATAATATTAGACAAAGATCTTTTCAAAATAGATTATATATTATTAGGAATATTTTTCTGCTTTTTTGGTTTCACAGACAATTTATTACAAGTCATAAAATTAAAATTCGAAAATTCTGTTCAAGTTTTTCTTTACTCATCATTCCTTAGCCAGATTATTAGCAATGTACCTGCTGCACTTCTATTTTGTGATTTTACCCAAAACTGGAAAGCCCTTTTATGGGGAGTGAATGTGGGAGGGCTTGGCAATATTATAGGCTCACTTGCTAGTTTAATAGCATATAGATTTATAGTATTAGCTAAGGAAAATGTTAAATCCTTTATGATTAAATTTCATATAATAGGATATGCAGCTTTTTTAACAGGACTTTTACTTTACTTTTTATTAGCTAATTAGCAAATGATATCACACCTGCTCCTTCCAAAAAAACGCACAACAAACAACTAATACACAACAAAAACAACAAAAAAAATTAAAAATATTTAACCAGAAATTTCTATAAACTTGCTAACAACCCCACTTACGAATAAACCCATAATTAGTAATATCACAGTAGAAGGCTCAGGTACAGGAGCAGGCAATTTTCCTGCTGCACTTGCACCTAATGAAGCATCACCTAAAGAATCTAATAACCCCGGAGGCCCATAACTTGTAAACCAAAACCATGTAGTAGTTGAACCTGAAGGAACCCATGGCCACCATACAAAAGTCACAGTACTACCATTATCCTGATACCCAATTGGTGCATATGAGCCAGGATCCCAAGACACTGTCTCCAAAGGTGCTACATGATTTATATTAATATCTTGAACTTCAGCACCACTTGCATCAATCAAATTTGTAAGAGAATATTTATACTGATATAAACCTGCACTCAAGTCTTCCCATAAGTCAAAAGTAATAGAATAATCAAATTCATTTCCATATGAATCAGTACCTGAAAAGTTGTAAGTCCCCTCTAAGGGATTTGTAATATCCACAAAACCAGCCTTTACTTCAGGTAAAAAAGAAAAAACAAAAACCAATATCAGCAACAGTAAATTTTGTTTGTAAAAATTATGCACTTTATGTTGTCTCCTTTAATATTAAAGGCCATTATAACTCTATATTGCTAATTTTATTCTGTCAATAAAAAAATAAGTT
>CAZMNC010000075.1:0-3963 GCA_964567535.1 uncultured Desulfobacterales bacterium
ACTTATATCATGTCCCATTTCCCAGGGGAGCAGTATAACATATCTCTTAAACATAAGCATTGTTATTGAAATTCACTAAATACCCTTATAATCCTCAAACACAGAAGGATCTTCCATATTTTTATCTAAAAACTCTTCTAATTCTTTTACCATATCTTCTTTTAATAATCCTTTAGCCATATTTTTTGCTTTATCATATAAGTTTAATCCTAAATCAATAAACTCTTCTGGTTGATCTCTATTGATTTCCACAAATAAAGCCTTAAGTATAGCAATCCTTTGATCTACCGCTATTTCTTGAGCATCAGGAATATTATAGTCATCAGCAGGAACAGGTGGTATACCTACTAAAATATACCATACAAGCTTATTTAGTTCTGGCAGCACACCTTTTCGATTAAAATCTATTGATTTTCTAAACTCATAATATGCTTTTATAAAATTTTTATAATCTTTCATAATTATCTTTTTATTTGTGAATTTTTTAATAAATTAATAAAGTATATTCGTATATTTATCTATAATTAAACAATATTTATTTTTATATTGTTAGGTTCTTTATCAATTGATACCTGACATTCATAAACAATGCTTATATTTTCTTCTGTAATAACCTCATATGGGTTGCCTTGAACAAATAAACTGCCATTTTTTAACAAGACTATTCTATCACAATATCTTGCCATAAGTTCTATGTCATGAGATGCAATTACTAAAGCTATGCCTTTATTCTTCAAAGCCAAAAGTAATTCAAATATCTGCTTTTTAAATTTAATATCTAAAAAAGAAGTAATTTCATCTAATAAAATAATAGATGGTTGTTGTGCTATGGCTCTTGCTAAAAAAACTCTTTGTCTTTCTCCTCCTGATATCTCGTAAATAGATCTGTTAGCAAGATGAAGGGTATGAGTCATTATCATAGAATTATATGCTATCTTTAGATCCAAATTGCTCTCAAAGTGGAGTCTTTTCATATAAGGAAATCTTCCCATCAACACTACTTCAGCTACAGTAAAAGGAAATCTAAAATGATCTTCTTGCCCTACCATAGCGATATGTTTGGCTATTTCTCTACGCTTGTATTTAGTAATAGGTTGTCCTTTAATAAATATTGTACCTTTTTTAGGCAATAAGATACCATCTATCAATTTTAACAACGTGCTTTTTCCAGAACCATTTGGACCAAGTAAACCCAGAATTTCTCCTTTATATATCTCTAAACTTATATTTGTTAAAACAGGTTTTGCATTATAACAAAAACTTACATTATCAAAGGTTATGACTGACTCCATCCACTTCCCCTGCTTTTTAGTAAATATATAAAGAAAGGTGCTCCAATACTAGCAGTCACTACACCCACAGGCAATTCATTAGGAGCTATTACTGTTCTTGAAAAAGTATCAGCAGCTATCAGAAATATTGCCCCCCCTATTGAAGCAGTAGGAATAAGAATACGGTGATCAGAACCAAAAATCATTCTACATAAATGAGGTACAATTAAACCTACGAAACCAATCAAGCCAGAAAATGAAACAGCTATTCCTACATTTAGAGAAACCACAACAAGGCAAAGCCATTTAAGCATTTCTACATCAACACCTAATTGAAGAGCCACCTCTTCTCCTGCGGTTATGATATTTAAGTGCCTTGCCAATATATATAAAATAGTAAACGAACATATAGCTACAGGAGCAATTATGAAAGAATAAGTATAACACGACAAAGATAAATCTCCATATAACCATGACAACATAGAATGTAATCTTTCATCGTATGAACAGGATATAAAAAACATTATTATAGCACTAAAAAATGCATTAACAATTACTCCAGCTAATATTATAGTAGAAGATTCAGAATCTCTTTCTTTTTTACCAATCATTATTACCATTATTATAGTAATAATTGCTCCACAAAAAGCCATCATAGGAATGCCCATTTTGTAGTCTAATCCTATTAATATTCCTATAATAGCACCAAAAGCACTTCCACTGGAAACTCCAAGTATAAAAGGATCTGCCAAAGGATTTCTTAAAATAGCTTGAAAAATAACTCCCCCAAGTGAAAGTGAAAAACCTACTATACCTGCAAGTAATATCCTGGGTAATCTTATTTTAAACAGAATAAGCTTAATAGATTCTGCATTATGACCAATTCCAAAGATAGCATTAAGCATATCTTTAATATGGATTTTTACAGCACCCGTATAAAGAGAACAAAAAGAAATTATTAATAAAAAAATAAAAAGTACAGATGATGTATAAATAACTTTAATAGGAGAAACTGGTCTTTCTATCATCTCCAATTCACCTCAGGGTGAAGCAAATGTGCTATTACCTCAAGTCCTTTTACAAGTCTTGGAGATGCACGATCTACAATATCAGAATTTACCAGATAAATACGGTGGTTTTTTACAGCCGGAATACTTTTCCATTGCAACCATTCATCTCTCATTTTTTCAAAAATTCCACCTTTTTGCATAGAAGATATAATTATTACCTCGGGTTTTTTATAAATCACTTCTTCAATACTTATTCTTGGATATCTTATTGGTTCATTTTCAGTAATATTTATTCCACCAGCAAGTCTTATTAGATCGTTCTGAAATGTATTCTTATTTACACTAATAATAGGTTTACTATTTATTTGAAAAAAGACCTTAACTTTCTTTAAAAATTTTACCTTATTAATAACTTTAATTATCCTATTTTCTAATTGATATTTTAAAATCTTTCCTTTATTTGGAACTCCAAGAACAACAGCAACATGATATATCATATTCAATGTATCTTTTATATTTCGTGGATTTGTCATATATACATAAAAACCAAGTTTTCTTAATATATTAATATCATATTCTCTATTGCCATCATAAGTTCCAATAATAATATCAGGATCAAGCTGTATTATTTTTTCAAGATTTAGATGAGTATATGTGCCTATCTTAGGTAATGTTCTAGCTTTATAGGGATAATTACTAAAAGTTGTAACACCTATTAATTCATTTCCTAACCCCAATGCAAAAACAACTTCTGTAATGCTTGGAGCAAGACTTACGATTTTAATAGACTGGGCATTTATCAATCCACAAAAAAAATTAAAAAAAAGACAAAAAAATAAAATTGCCCGCATTTGATAAAAATTAATTAATAAACTGTAAAAGGAAGGAGAGCCATTATTCTCGCCTTTTTAATAGCTCTGGCAAGCATACGCTGATGCTTAGCACATGTCCCAGAAATCCTGGAGGGAATTATTTTACCCCTTTCTGTTATAAAATTTCTTAATATATCGGGTCTCTTGTAATCAATAATCAAACTTTTATCTGCACAAAATCTACATATTTTTTTTCTATAAAAAGGTCTAACAGGAGTACTCGAAGTTTTATTTGCTTCCATTTTCAGTTGTTACCTCCTCCTCTTTTTCATTAGAAAATTTATTTGCTGATTTTAGTTCTTGGGGATTTACTCTATCTTTCAATTTCACTACAATAAATTTCAAGACTCTTTCATCTAATCGGAAATCTCTGAGGAGTCTTTCAGGTAATTCCGGTCCCCCACAAAATTTCACCAGCACATAAAAACCCTCTTTAAATTTAGATACCTCGTAAGCCAGCGCTTTTTTCCCCCATTCATCCACTTTTATGATTACACCATTATTATCCTCAATAATTTTATTATATTTCTCAATAACAGATTTATAAACTTCTGCTTCAAGATCAGGTCTTATAAGATATAAACTTTCATAATATCTCATATATTCCATAAACATCTCCTTTATTTAGTTTGATGAAAGGGTAGCATCGTATTTTTGTATTGTCAAGAAATCGTAGCAAGGATAATCTAAAAATTAAATACAAGTAGAAAAAATGTCTGTGGTAGAAGGGAGTGTTTTGTACTGCTCCCCAAAAATCAAGACCAAAAATTGGAAAAATTTGTTAAGTCTTTTATACAACTTTTTTGCCCC
>CAZMNC010000076.1:0-8367 GCA_964567535.1 uncultured Desulfobacterales bacterium
GGATAAGAAGCTTTTAAAGGATATTTCAGCAAAACTGAGAGATCTAAAAAGGTTACAACTATAATAAAAAATATATGACATAACTAAATTATATGAATCATAATAAAAAAGTTTCTTCCCTTCCAAATTTATTGACAAGTATAAGAATTGCCTGTATTCCTATAGTATTTTTGTGCCTTAACTTTAGTACAAGATCCTGGAGCCTAATAGCTGCCGTATGTATAAGCTTTGCCTTTATCACTGATATGTTAGATGGCTTTTTTGCTAGAAGATATTCTTCTATTACTGTTATAGGAAAATTTTTAGATCCCTTAGCAGATAAAGTTTTGGTATCTGTCACAATGATAATGCTTATACCTATGGGCAGGATTCCTGCTTGGATGGTGGCCCTTATTATATTAAGGGAAATGGCGATTACTGGGCTTAGGGGTATAGCAAGTGAAAAAGGTATTATTATTCAAGCAGGTAAATTAGGTAAATATAAAACCATATTTCAATGTGTTGCTCTTATAGGCCTTTGTATTCATTATAAATACTTTAACGTGAATTTTCATGTAGTTGGAATGTTTTTTATGTGGATTGCTCTTTTGCTTACTATTTGGTCTGGTATTGATTACTTTCAAAAATTTCGAATGGTGTTTAAGGAGGATATGAAATGACTCTATCGGATAAACAACCTTATTATTCTTCTGAGGATATTATTTCTGCATATCAAGATATATTTGAAAATGTGTGGAATATGGTATCTGATATTGTAGGAGAATTAACACTAGAGCTTATTGTGAAAATTTCTATTAAAAAAGTTGCAACCGCTTTTGAATTCTTAAAGTATATCGAAGTTTCTTCTGAAGGGATATCATTAGATAATATAAAGAAGAAAATAAAAAATATATCATTAAAAGATTTAGAAAAAGGATTTCAAAGCTTGTTTTCAGAAATATTAACTAATTTTAATATAATGTGGGGAAATATAATAATAAAAGAATTGGCTTTAAAACTCAAAAATGTACCGATAAAAGATTGATTTTAGATGAATTTACCAAAGATCCTCATATTAAATGATCCATGTAATGAGTTGGAAACCTTTTTAAGAAAAGAAGGTTTAGATATTAGTATAGTGAATGATCTTGGTAACTTAAAAGATAGGCTTGCAAAGGAGCAAGTAGGACTTATTCTTGTAAGTGAAAGTGGAAAAATTCCATTATCTTCATTATATAAAATATTATTGGATGTGTCTCCTGATACCAAAGTTATTATATATGGCAAGGGATCCAAAGGATCAAAAAATTTGAATCCTTATTGGATATATAGATCTATAACATGGCCGTCTGATAATAAATTTTCTGTATTGGAAATAGTAAAAAATGCTATATTAGAATATTATTTAGTTAAAAGAGAGCGTATTTCTATACAAAAATTGCTTTCATATACTAATTCTTACAATAATAATATATCTGCGAATATATTAGAAAAATCTATTGATAATTTTAATTTATTACAAATTTTTAGAGCTTTTAATATAGAATTGAGTACTTGTATCGATATAAAAAGGGCTATTAACATTACTAAAAAATATATTGAAAAATTATTTGATATGTCATTTTTATGTATAGTTTTAAAGTTAAATAAAGATTTTTTAATATTTGCATTTGAAACTAATAAATATGAATTTAAACATATTTCTATATTAGAAAAATATATAGAAAATTTAATTATTGTTAATAATATATTAACTGGAATTTTTATAAAGAAAGAATATATAAAAGAGATTTACATAAATAATAAACGTGTGTTTGTTGATATTAAAGTTAAACACGATGAGTTATTAAAACTAAGGATTAATTCAAAAATTATATTTCCTTTGATTGCAGGCACTGAAAATCTTGGGTGCATATCTATAGGTTCGGAAAAACAAAATATATTTGATGTAAATGATATAAGGAAATTTTCTTTTATTGCTTATCAACTTGCAAGTGTATTATTAAATATAAAGCTTATATCTCAAATTAGGGACATTTCTATTAAAGATGCACTTACTAATTTGTATAATAGACGTTATTTTGATGAAATATTACAGCATGAATATTTAAGATCCAAGCGGTACCATCTTCCACTCAGTCTTATAATGATAGATATTGATTTTTTTAAATTTGTTAATGATACATTTGGCCATTTAGTAGGAGATAAGGTCTTAAAAAAATTGGCAAATTTAATAAGAAATTCTGTCCGTCAAGTAGATATTGTAGCAAGATTTGGGGGTGAAGAATTTGCTATTATATTATTAAATACTTCCTTAGAAGAAGCAGCACATATGGCAGAAAGACTGCGAGGTATTGTAGAAAAGTATTCCTTTGATATAAATAGTAATAACATCAACATTACAATAAGTGCTGGCATTTCAACATTAAAAGAAGATACTACTTCAAAAGATGAGCTTGTAGATCATGCTGATAAAGCACTTCTTAAGGCAAAAGCAAATGGACGTAATAAAGTTTATATGTATATAAATGAAAAAGAAATTAAAGAAGTAAAAACAAAAGGACTGAGAGAAAGGAGAAGATTTAAGAGAATAGCTACTAACTTTTTATTAAATTATATGCCATTAACAACTCGACTAAAAAAACCCAAAAAAGTCTTGTCAAGAGATATTAGTGAAGAAGGTATCTGTTTTATAGATGTTACAGATATACAAAAAGGGGAATTATTAATGTTAGACTTTGATATAACTGTAAATGTTGATGATAATCAATTAGAAGATAAGCATATTAAAGCCTTAGCTCAAGTAGTGTGGACAAAAAAAGAAAATAATAAGTTTATTATTGGTGCAAAACTTATAACCTTAAATCCAGAAGATAGACTATTAATAAGAAATTTATGCAAATAAATTAAGAAAAGGGGTATATCATGAGATTTGATATACTTTTAGCAGGGGAAAGTAAGTGTTTAGAGCTTATATTTTCAGAGCTATTCAAAGAACATCATATATACTATAGCTATAATATTGCTAATGCTATAAGCATATTCAAAAGCAATCCTGTAGATATAGTTATTGCTCAATTTCAACCTTCAGCAGTTCCTTTTATAAAGGATGCCATTGCTATATATCCCGATCTCTTTATATTGCTAATAGTAGAAAAGGATCAGATGGATAAGGCAATTTCTGAGATGAAAGGAATATTATTCGATTATATTCAAACCCCTTGTGAATGGGATGAGATAAATAATAAATTAAGATTAGTATTTGAAATATGTAAAATTAAGAAGAGATATAAAAGGGCTAATATTTTCAGCATAATGACTCCATATGTAGTGAATGCTATAAAGTCGTTAGATCTTAATGACCTATATAAAAGGGTAGTAGATCATTTAGAAACTGTTTATCCTTATATAATTCCCATAATATGCGAGCTAAAAAGTAAAGACAAACTTGAGATTCAAGCGATAAATAATGTAACAAACTCTATATTTAAGAAGATAGGATATAAAAAAGGTTCAATAATAGAGATATCAGAGGAAGATCTTGATAGAATTATAAAAAATAAAAAGCTACATATAGATAATGATAATATATCTATAAAAATATTGGCTGATTTAAAAAAAGAGGGCTTTAAAAAATCTTATATATTTCCTCTAATATTAAATAATAATATTTTTGGATTGATTATTTTGGCTTATTCTGGGCTCGAAGATATAGATACTGAGGATATCCAACTATGGAAGCAATTGGCATCTAAACTATCCTTAATAATGGACCATGTAAATATTCTTAAAGAGATAAACAAAATATCTAAGGATTTAAAACAAAGTCAAGATATTATAATGCATCAGCAAAGATTAAAAGTGCTTGGTCAGATGGCAAGCGGTATATCCCATGATTTAAACAATATTGTATTTCCAATAATTGGTTTTACAGAGCTGTTACTTGAGAGAGAAGTTGGTATAAGTAAACAGGGAAGAAAATATTTGTATCAAATACTTGGTGCTGCGGAAGATATCAGGAATATTGTTGCAAGACTAAGACAATTTTATAAAAAAAGAGAAGATATAGAAGATGAATTAGAATTAATTAATATCAATCAAGTAGTACATGAAGTAGTTTCCCTTACTGAGGCAAAATGGAAAAAAACTTCTATAGAAAAAGGTATAAATATAGATATAGAACTTAATCTATCTCCTGATATAAAGGATATCAAAGGTGTAAAATCAGAGATAAGAGAGGCATTAGTCAATCTTATTTTTAATGCTGTTGATGCACTGATAAATGGAGGAAATATAATTATTAATACGAGCATGGAAGGAAATATAGTGAAGCTTGAAGTGAAAGATACAGGCATAGGAATGGATAAAGAAACTATTGAACATTGTCTTGAACCTTTTTTTACTACAAAAGGGGAGAAAGGTACAGGTCTTGGTTTATCAATAGTTTATGGTATAGTGGATAGACATGGTGGAGAGATAAAAATATCAAGTGAGCCAGGTAAAGGCACGAATGTTATTTTAATGTTTCCTTGTGTATTAGAAGAAAAAGAAATATCGGGTATCCATATTAGAAATGGATACATTATAAAACCACTAAAAATTCTTTATATAGATGATGAACTACCTGTTACTGCACTGGTAAGAGATATATTATCTAACGATAACCATATTGTTAGTATAGCAAATGATGGAGAAACAGGTATAAATTTGTTTAAAGAAAACTTATCCTTAGGACAACCATTTGATTTGGTAATTACTGACCTTGTTATGCCAAAACTTGATGGCAGAAAAGTGGCTTCTGTGATCAAATCTATTTCTCCTTCGACACCTATTATATTGCTTACAGGATGGGATTTACCAGAAAGTCAATTGGGTAATAATATAGATTTAATGTTAAAAAAGCCTGTTTTTCCCGATGAATTGAAAGATGCTATCTTTCAAGTGATATCCAATAGGAGTTAAACATGCCTTGTTTTCTTATAGCAGTAAAACAGATGGATTATCAAAATTATTTAAAAAAATGGTTTGAAGATAGGCATCAATGTTTTATTCCGGATTTCGATGAACCTTTAAAATTAGATTCTATAATACTAAACATGGATTATGATTTCGCCTTTGTAGATGAAAGTATTTTGAATGTTCAAAGGGATAATATTAGAAGGAGAAAGCTAAAGGAATATCCTGTAATACTTCCTTTTATATATCTTACTTCCCATAGAGATGACAAATCTATAAGTGAATTATGGACAATAGTAGATGATATTATAACTCCTCCTCTCAAAAGATTTGAAATATACATGAGAACTCATAAATTATTAAAATATAGAAAAATGACCCTTACACTTCACTATATAGCAGTTACAGATTATTTAACAGGATTTTTTAGTCATAAATGCTTAATAATAATAGGAGATCAAGAATTTCAACAAGCAAAAAGATATAAAAGACCTCTTTCTGTAATATATATGGATATAGATGGCTTTAAAAAGATAAATGATAATTATAGTTACATATTAGGTGACAAAGTAATAAGATCTATAGCACAACGATGTTATTTAAGTATAAGGGTTGCAGATATTCCAGGAAGATATGATGGTGAAGAATTTATTTTTATATTACCAGAAACTTCGGTAAAAAGTGCTGCAATAACTGCTGAAAGACTTAGAAGAATTATATATGAAAAACCTTTTATAGTAGATGGGCATTCTATCTCTATAACTGCAAGCTTTGGAGTAACAGAGCTAACCAAAAATGATGTTAATATACAATCCCTTTTTGATAAAGCATATCAAGCCATGCTTAGGGCTAAGAAAAAAGGTTGTAACAAGGTTGAGATAAATTATTAATGAAGGATTATAATGAGCTGATCCACATATTAAGAAGAATTGATGGAAGAGGGTATAAAGCATATAAGGAACTGGAAGGATCATTTAGAGGAAAAGATTTTTTTATCTTTATAGATCATGTTCAAGGAGATCCATTTGCATCTCCTTCACGAGTTAGAATCAGAGTTCCAATGGAAAAGGCGAGATTTCCATTGGAACTTTTTAGCACAAAGGTCAGAAAAATAGCTTTTCAAGATTTTATTAGCAGAAAAGTAAAATATATCATATCTTCTTTGTATAGAGTTAAGGGAAGTGGGAGAAGCGGATTAATTTATATAGATACTGGGATACAAGAAGTCTTAGAAAGAACTTCTGTTAAGATTACAAAAGACTGGATTGAGATAAGAATATATGTGGGACTTCCTGCTCATGGAAGAAAGATTTTGTCTAATGAAGCAGAAAAGATTTTTTTGGATTTACTTGTTAAGATAAAGGATAAAGCATTAAAGTGGAATAGTTACAATAAAATAAAAGTGAATGAATTTATAGAATGTATTGAAAATCAGGAATATATAAGGAATAAACTAAAAGAAAAAGGGATTGTATCTTTTATTGCAAATGATTCTGTACTTCCTAGAGAAAAAGGTAATAGCCAGTTTCCTATGTCCAAAAAACAAGTTATTCCTTTTCAAAGCCCTAAATCTCTTGAAGTAGAGTTCAATCTGCCAAATCCTATAGGAGAGAAAAAACTTATATCTGGCATGGGTATTCCCGAAGGTATAACTCTAATAGTTGGGGGAGGATATCATGGAAAATCAACTCTTATTCAAGCTATAGAAAGGGGAGTATATCCCCACATACCAGGTGACGGTAGGGAATATGTAGTAACTATTCCCACAGCTATAAAAATAAAAGCAGAAGATGGTCGGAAAGTAGAAAAGGTAGATATAAGTCCTTTTATAAATAACCTTCCAGGTAGAATCGATACCAAAGCCTTTAGTACTGATAATGCAAGTGGAAGCACAAGTCAAGCGGCAAATATAATGGAAGCAATTGAGATTGGGACAAAACTATTACTACTAGATGAAGACACATCTGCTACAAATTTCATGATAAGAGATGCAAAAATGCAAGCCCTTGTAAATAAAGAATATGAACCTATAACGCCATTTATAGATAGAGTTAAGGAACTTTATAATAAGCTAAATATATCCACTGTACTTGTTATGGGAGGATGTGGAGATTATTTTGATGTAGCAGATACTGTAATTATGATGCAGGAATATATCCCCTATGAAGTTACCCATAAAGCAAAAGAAATTGCAAAAAAATATACTAATTATAGGATAAAAGAAGTATCAGATCTTAAGAACTGGCAAATAAAAAGAGTACCATTAAAAGAAACTTTTACCCCATATATAAAAAAAGGAGGAAAAATAAAGATAGAGGCAAAAGAGATTGATAGAATTCTGTATGGTTCTGAAGTTATAGATTTAAGAGGGGTAGAACAGATAGTAGATATAAGTCAAACCAGGGCAATAGGAATGATAATTTACCTGTTATCAAGAAGGCTAATGGATGATAAAACATCATTAAAAGAGATACTGATAAAATTTGAAGAGTTGATAGACCAAGAAGGACTGGATATATTAGATCCATTTTTTAAAAAAGACCACCATCCTGGTAGTTTTGCAAGGGTTAGAATTATGGAAATAGCCTCAGCAATTAATAGGCTCAGATCAGCAAAGTTCAAAATCCTATGATGTATTTTTTAGAACTAAAAGTAGATTCCATTGACATGGATTTTACACCTTTTAGCTTTAGTTATGGATTTGATCTTGATCCTATTGTTAACTCTATCCAACAAGTAGGCTTGATTAATGCTCCAATACTTAAGCCTTACAATGGAAAATTCATTATAGTTACTGGATACAAAAGGGTTCTCGCTATAAAAAAGCTTGGATGGAATAGTTTGAGCGCAAGGCTCATTCGTGAAGATATTCCTAACCTTAAATGCTTATTATTAAATTTGCATGATAATATAGTAAATAGAAAATTAAATGATGTTGAAAAGGCACTTGTTGTTTCTAAGCTATCTGAATATTTAGATTTTTATCGTATAATAGAGCAATATTTTCCCCTAATAGAACTTCCTAAGCATAAATATATATATAATTTATATAGATGGATAGCGGAATCCCTGGATAAAAGAGCAAAAGACTTGATTGCTATGGAAAGAATCTCTATGAAAACTGTACGACTTTGGTATGAATGGGAAATAACAAGACAGGATATAGAAACATATGTAGATATAATGAGTAAATTGAAATTCAGCTTCAACGATCAAAAGCAATTCATCGAATATACTCAAGATATATGTAGAAAAGAAGCTATTTCATTAAAAGAGCTATTTGAAGAACAAAATATAAAAGATATAATTCAAAAAAAGAATTTAAGTAATCGAGATAAGATCAAAAAATTAATGGGTATTTTAAGAGAAAGAAATTTTCCAAGACTTTGTGTGGCAGAAAAAATATTCCAAAGAAATATTAAAGGGCTTGAA
>CAZMNC010000077.1:0-6105 GCA_964567535.1 uncultured Desulfobacterales bacterium
TGGAAAAGGTGGAAATAGAACTTCCAGAGGTGTTAATAGAGTCCGAATTGGAATATATGATAGAAAACTTTAAACAAGATCTCAAAAGGGGTGGTTCAAGTGTAAAAGAGTTTGGTTTTACTGAGGAAAAATTAAGAGAAGATTTCAAACCAAAGGCAGAGTCAAGAGTTAAACAGATGCTTATTTTAGCAGAGATAGCAGATCAACAAAATAAATCTGTATCAGAAAATGATTTGAATGAAGAAATAAATAAGATAGCCCAAATAAGCGGACAAGAACCAGAAGAATTAAAAAAGTTTTATGAGGAGAGAAATTTATTGGGATATTTGAGTGTAAGAATTAGAGAGGAAAAAACATTGAACTACTTGCTTGAGAATGCTAAAATTATTGAAACAGTAGAGGAGATTAAAGATGTTGATTCCAATAGTGATAGAACAGACGCCACGAGGTGAAAGAGCATATGATATATATTCCAGATTACTCAAAGATAGAATAGTATTTTTGGGACAAGAAATAACAGATGCAGTTGCAAATACAGTAATAGCTCAACTATTATTTCTTGAATCAGAGGATCCTGATAAGGATATTCATTTATACATAAACTCTCCAGGAGGTCATATAACAGCAGGTATGGCAATATATGACACAATGCAATATATAAAGCCGGATGTCGCAACCATATGTATTGGACAAGGAGCCAGTATGGCGGCACTCCTTCTTGCTGCAGGTGCAAAGGGTAAACGTTATGCTTTGCCTAATGCGAGAATCCTTATTCATCAACCTATGGGTGGCGCGCAAGGACAGGCTACTGATATTGATATACATGCTCGTGAGATATTAAAATTGAGGGAACGGTTGAATAAACTTTTAGCTCATCATACAGGTCAAAATGTAGAAAAGATAAAACAAGATACTGAAAGAGATTATTTTATGAGTAGTGATGATGCGTTAAAGTATGGTATAATAGATAAAGTGATTACCAAAAGAGAGATTTCCAAAAAACAAAATAAATAGGAAGGGATTTGCTATGGCAAGAAGAAATCATAATGATAACAATGAGTTGTTTTGCTCATTTTGTGGAAAAAGTCAGGATGAAGTTCGAAAACTTATTGCAGGTCCATCTGTATATATCTGTGATGAGTGTATTCAATTGTGTAATGAAATTATTGCTGAAGAATATAGCAAAGAGATTGAAGATTTTGAGTCAGAAGGGCTTTTAAAACCTTCTGAGATAAAAAAGATTTTAGATCAATACGTAGTTGGTCAGGAAAGAGCAAAAAAGATTCTTTCTGTTGCGGTATATAACCATTATAAAAGAATTAATGCCCAGATTGACACAAAAGATGTAGAAGTTGAGAAGAGTAACATTTTACTTATAGGGCCTACAGGGTGTGGAAAGACTTTATTAGCACAAACATTGGCAAAAATATTAGATGTTCCTTTTACTATTGCTGATGCTACAACTTTAACAGAGGCTGGTTATGTGGGAGAAGATGTTGAAAATATAATATTAAATCTTGTTCAGATGGCAGACTACGATATAGAGGCTGCACAAAAGGGTATAGTTTATATTGACGAAATAGACAAGATTGCTAAAAAAACAGACAGTCCATCTATTACAAGAGATGTTTCAGGGGAGGGTGTTCAACAAGCATTACTCAAGATTTTAGAAGGAACTGTTGCGAATATTCCTCCAAAAGGAGGGAGAAAGCATCCTCAACAGGATTTTTTAAAAGTAGATACAAGGAATATTCTTTTTATATGTGGAGGCACTTTTACGGGACTGGAACAGATAATAAAAAAGCGAATTGGTGGCAAGAGTATAGGTTTTGAATCTGATATAAAAACTACTGATAAAGAAGAAGATTATAATAAGATAATTCCTTTGGTTCAACCAGAAGATTTGATCAAATTCGGGATGATTCCAGAATTTATAGGTAGATTACCTGTTATTGCCACTTTGGAAGAGCTTAGTTTAAATGCATTTGTAAAGATTTTAACTGAACCTAAGAATGCACTCATAAAACAGTATAAAAAGTTATTTGAATTGGAGGGGGTTGAGCTTAAGTTCACAGATAATGCTTTAATGGCGATTGCTAAAAAAGCAAAAGAAAGAAAATCTGGAGCAAGAGGATTGAGATCTATACTGGAATCAATGATGTTAGATGTTATGTATGAAATTCCATCTAAATCTGGTATTAAGGAATGTATTATAGATGAAGGTGTAATTTCAAAATCTGAGAAGCCTTTGTTTGTATATGAAAAACAAAAGATAGAATATGCATAGGGGAGGGGATATGTTTACAATTATAAAGAAAAATATGGAGTTATCCCATTATCCCCTTTTACCGCTTAGGGATGTGGTTATTTTTCCTAATGTTGTTGTGCCTTTGTTTGTAGGGCGTAAGAGGTCTATAAAAGCATTGGAATATGCAATGGCTCACAAAAAAGAAATATTTTTGTCTGCTCAAAAAGATGCAAAGATAGATAATCCTACTCCCAGAGATATTTATGCGTATGGAACCATAGGTACCGTTCTTCAACTTTTAAGACTTCCTGATGGTACCGTTAAAACTCTTATTGAAGGTAAAGAAAGGGGTAAAATAGAAAGATATTTGGATGAAGATAAATTTTTTATGGTAGAAGTTGCAAAACTTTCTACTAAATATGAATTTAGTAAAGAAATAGAGGCATTGATAAGAAGTATTAGTATAGAATTTGAAGAATATGCAAAACTTAGCAATAAAATAACTCAGGATATTGTAACTACTGTTATTTCTATTGATGATCCTGTTCGTTTTTGTGACACTGTTGCTGGACACCTTACTTTAAAAGTTAAAGAAAAACAGGAACTTCTTGAAATTCATGATTTGGATAAAAGATTAGAAAAACTTTTGGAGAAATTAAGTGCAGAAATAGAGATCTTGAAATTAGAGCACAGGCTTAAAGAAAGAGTAAAAAAGCAGATGGAAAAGAACCAGAGGGATTATTATCTTAATGAGCAGATGCGAGCAATTCAGAAGGAAATGGGTACAAAAGATGATTTTGCAAGTGATTTAGATGAGTTAGAAAAAAGAATAAAAAAGAAAAAACTTCCTAAGGATGCATATGTTAGAGTTAAACAAGAATTTAAAAAACTTAAATTAATGCCTCCTATGTCTGCAGAAGCAACTGTGGTTAGAAATTATATAGACTGGATATTGTCAATTCCATGGTATGAAAAATCTAAGGTGAAATTAGATATAAAAGAGGCAAAAAAGATATTGGACGAAGATCATTATGGTTTAGAAAAACCTAAGGAGAGAATATTGGAATATCTTGCTGTTCAGCATCTTACAAATAAGAATAAAGGGCCTATTTTATGTTTTGTTGGTCCGCCAGGAGTTGGGAAAACATCTCTTGCAAAATCTATAGCAAGGGCAACAGGTCGTAATTTTGTGAGGCTTTCTCTTGGTGGAGTTAGGGATGAGGCAGAAATAAGAGGTCATAGAAGAACTTATATAGGTGCGCTTCCAGGAAAGATAGTTCAATTTTTAAGAAAGGCTAAAACAAGTAATCCTGTTTTTTGTTTGGATGAAGTGGATAAGATGAGCATGGACTTTAGAGGTGATCCTGCTGCTGCTCTGTTAGAAGTATTAGATCCTGAACAAAATTTTGCATTTAATGATCATTATTTGGATTTGGATTATGATTTATCTGATGTGTTTTTTATAACTACAGCAAACAGCCTTCATGGTATTCCTTTGCCTCTTCAAGATAGGATGGAAATAATAAGACTACCAGGATATACAGAATATGAAAAATTAAATATCGCTAAATATCATTTGATAAAAAAACAGGTTGAGTTAAATGGTTTAAGTATTGATAATATCCATTTTACTGACAATGCTATTTTGACAATAATAAGGCATTATACAAGAGAGGCTGGAGTAAGAAATTTAGAAAGAGAGATTGCTTCTATATGTCGTAAGGTTGCAAAAAAAGTGGTTGAAGAAGGAGAAGATATAAGAGTGATTATTACTGCTAAATCTGTTGCAAAGTATCTTGGGGTTCCAAGATATTATTATGGTAAAAGTGAAGAAAAGGATCTCATTGGCGTTGCTACAGGATTAGCATGGACAGATACAGGGGGTGAATTATTACAGATTGAAACTACAATTATGCCTGGAAAAGGAAATCTTTCTCTTACAGGAAAGCTGGGAGAAGTAATGAAAGAATCGGCACAAGCAGCATTGAGTTATGTTCGTTCCAGGTCGAGACAATTAAGGCTTCCTGATAATTTTTATGAGAAAATTGATATACATATTCATGTTCCAGAAGGAGCAATACCAAAAGATGGACCATCAGCGGGGATTACCTTGGCAACATCTATTGTATCTGCTCTTACAAGGATTCCTGTAAATAAAACCATTGCAATGACAGGAGAGATTACTTTAAGAGGGAGAATCCTACCTATAGGGGGTCTTAAGGAGAAGATCCTTGCGGCCCATAGGGGTGGTATTACAAAGGTACTTATACCATATGAAAATAAAAAAGATATTGAAGAAATTCCCAAAAATATACTAAAGAAAGTAGAACTTGTACTTGTAGAACATATGGATGAGGTATTAAACCATAGTTTAGTTCTGGAAGAAGGAAAGAAATTGTTTGCTTCAGAAGATGAAATTCAACCTTTTTGTTTGGAGGAGTTTATTAAAGAATCTAAGAAGGATACGGATGAGATAAGGGCACATTGATGTTTCTTGACAAGTTGATTTTAAATTGTTATGAAGAGATTTCATATCTATATAGGCGGATAGCTCAGCGGGAGAGCATCGGCCTTACAAGCCGGGGGTCACGGGTTCAAATCCCGTTCCGCCTACTATCTAAGGGGGGCGTAGTTCAGTACTGGTTAGAACGCCGGCCTGTCACGCCGGAGGCCGCGGGTTCGAGTCCCGTCGTCCCCGTTATTTCTGTAAAGTATTATTTATAATTTCTGCTAATTCTTTAAGATTAAAAGGCTTTTTAAAATATCCACATATATCAGATGGTATATTTTCATTGATAGGGTAGCCACTCATTACAATAATTTTAATTGCAGGATTGATATCTTTTAGTTTTCTTATAAGGCTATTTCCTCCGAGTTCAGGCATAATCATATCCATTAAGACAAGTTTTATTTTTTCTTTTTTTTGCTTAAATATATTTATTGCTTCTTTTCCATTTGATGCAGCTATAACATTGTAATTTAAGATATTTAACATATCTCTTATTGTATCTCTTACTTCTTTATCATCTTCAACTAATAAAATTAGTTCCCCTTTTCCAAAAGGAAAAGGGGTTTCTTTGTTTTTTATCTCTTGATTGTTTTTGTTGCTTGTTATAGATGGAAAATATAGAATAAATTCTGTTCCTTTATTTTCTTCTGTTTTTACATCAATATATCCATCATGTTGTTTTATAATACCATATGCCTGGGATAGCCCAAGCCCTGTTCCTTTTCCTACCTCTTTTGTAGTAAAAAAAGGCTCAAATATGTGAGGTAATATATGCTTTGGTATCCCTGTTCCTGTATCCTTAAAAATTATTACTATCCATTCCCCTTCTTTCATATCATGAAATGGAACATTAGGGAACATCATATATTCTTTAAAAAGCTTGATTTCTATTTTTCCTCCATTTGGCATGGCATCTTGAGCATTTATAGCCAAATTGGTTATTATTTGTTCTATACCAGTAGGATCTGCATAAATTATATAATCTCCTGGAGATATTTCTAATGTTATAGTTATATTTTCACGTATTGTTCTCTGTAGCAGTTTTACCACCTCTTTTAAAAAAGGAACAAGATTTAAGGATTCCTTTTTAAATAAAGATTTTCTACTAAAATCTAATATTTGAGTTATTAAATCTGCAGCTCTTTTTGTTTGTGTATATATAATCTTAAATACATCTTTTATGTTATGGGGAAGTTTTGTATTGTCCATATAAAGCTGGGAATATCCCATTATTGGTGTAAGTAAGTTATTAAAATCATGAGCAATTCCTGCAGCGAGCCTTCCTACTGTTGCAAGTCGCTCTTGAGATTCAATTCTTTTGCCTAATTCTTTTTCTTTTGTAATATCT
>CAZMNC010000078.1:0-1616 GCA_964567535.1 uncultured Desulfobacterales bacterium
TTGCATATATAAAGATTATTCCTAGCAAGTACCTTATTATACAAGAAATTTTCATTTGCTCTTTTCAATAGGAAGATTTTGAGATATCCAAGCTTTAAGCCCATTTTTTAAATAATGAACATTTTCATATCCCAAAGAATATAATTCTATCGCTAATTCTTGACTCAATCCACACATTTCATCATTACAATAAGTAATTATTAGTCTATTTTTGGAAATATTCATTTTTTCGAGTTCATTAACTTGACCAGGAGATATATTTATTGCCCCCTTTATATGAAGTTTTTTATAAAATTCATAAGGCCTTGCATCAATAAATAATGCCTTATTAGAATAAAAAAACTTTTTTGCCATTGAAACATCTACAGATAACTCTATATTCTCTGAGTTAGGTATAAAGGGTATAGGTTCTTTTCTAATATAAAAGTTAAAAACTATTCCCAAAATAGAAGACAAAATTATAATAACTAGTACTTGTAATGTCATCTTAATAACAGAATTACCTGCCATGAAAATATCCTCTTACACTTATTTTTATATATGGCATTTTGGAATAGTTTGTTTTTAAACTAAGCGTACCATTAATCATTTGGTCATTAGATGGTAATTTTATAAAAACTATTTTATATATTTTGTCCTTTTTTATCTCTTTTATCTCATACTTAACTTTCCCTTCAAGATCAAATGCAATGGGGGTTATTTTTAATGGTCTATTCAAATTGGTTTTTATTTTAACTTCAGCTTTTACTACGCTGCTTCTTCTACCAATAAGATAGACCCGTTTAGGAGAAATTTCAATAGGTGCCAATATATTGGCAGTAATATCTAATGTAAATTCGGAATTATCAGGATCATCTGTCTCAACAAGCACACTCTTATTGATTTCTCCTTCATATCCAGATGTGTCTATATATATTCTAATAGCCCCTTTCCCACCTGGAGGGATGGTCTTATCAAAAGACACAACAGTACAACCTCAATCCGGAGTAATATTTTTTATATTTACAACCTTATTTCCTGAATTTTTTACAATAAATGTATAGTCTATAGGTTTTCCAGCCAAAACATTTCCCAAATTTATATTTTTAGGTTCTATTATAATAGATGCAATACATAAAGTCCCCCATAATATCCATATTAAACATGTAATCAAAAATAATTTTATAGAATTCATATAAGGATCACCTCTACCCTATTTCTTCCATTTTGCTTTGCCTTATACAACATTTTATCTGCTTGATTAATTAAAAGGTCAGAGTTTATATGTGGTCTTACTTTTGGATCAAAAGATGCAACTCCAAAACTGGAAGTTATCTTTATTTTATCTTTGTCTTTTATTTCAAAACTTGTTACTTCTATTTTCCCTCTTAATCGTTCTGCTACTAATTCTGCACAATTAATATCTGTTTCTGGGAGTACAATAAAGAATTCTTCCCCACCATATCTGGATATCCAATCAACACCATCTCTTATATGTTTAGTTAATATATAAACAAATTTTTTAAGTACTAAATCTCCTGCTTGATGACCATATGTATCATTTACATTTTTAAAATAATCAATATCACTCATTATTACAGAAAGTGGATGTTTATATCTTATGGATCTTTTTATTT
>CAZMNC010000079.1:0-1587 GCA_964567535.1 uncultured Desulfobacterales bacterium
CGCTCGCACAACTGGGAGCCGCTTGATATAACTTCTATTTGTGAAATTATAAAGCGGAAGGTTTCCTAACAGATTGCTATATCAGATAACTAACAGAGTTACCATGGGGTAGAGGTATTAAATCCAACAAATTTATGTGTAGGCTATATAGTGCCAAATCCCTATTTTCCTTTATTAGATATTGGCTCATTTTTTAGCCAAAGTAAAAATTTTTTATCTCTTGAAATTTTAATGCCCGGGGTCTTATTATTTCGAAAAAGGAAATAGAGAAAATAAGAAGAATAAAAAGTATTACCAACAGGGAGGGAATCATTTTCGATGTCCAGGCTTCTTTTATACTTGCACTATTTACTATGATACCCCCTATTAGTCCCAAAATAAACACTATAAAAGGATGATTAAATATTAAGTTAGTTAAGTCAGAATTATTTTTAGAATATTCTTCCACAATTTCGTATATTCTTTGATAATCAATTTTTGCTGTTTGTGGCAATTCTTTTAGTAAGTGATTCTTAAATATAAGATATCTTAAAAATTCTTTTTCCTTTGAATGAATTTTTATTGTTTCAGGATATTTTTCATAAAAATTTTTAAAAACCTTTCTAAGATTCCTATCAAATAAGTATCCATAAATTATTACCAATATTGCCAGTAATAGCAGTTGAAAAAAGGTATTATTTATCCATGGGGGAAGTTTTGAAGAGAATATGAGTATAGGATACAAAATAACTATGCATGATACAGAATATAAAAGGATGCATTCTACATTGTGTCTTGGCTTATAGACCCCCTTAAATAAACTTAAAAAACTTGCTTTGTTATACGCTCTATATATTATCTCTAACTGTTCGAGGATCGGTTTCTCAAGAACTGACTTCATAGCTTATAATAGCCAAACCTGGTTAGATAAAATACATCTCATATTTTAGTTTATCTTGCACGTCTACTATAGTTATACTCAGAACAAATTGCATCTTACAGGTTTTTTTATATCATTTACAAGATCCTTGATTTAGTAAAGAACAATGTTATCAAATCTTCCTATTGCATCATTTCTTCCATCACAACAGTTATTTATTGCACCAACAAGAACTCTGTTTACCTTGACCCTCTCTATTGAAGGAATCTTGAAGGTTATCTCAAGCCTGCCATTGATGATTAGCTCTGCAGCCATCTTTTCATACTGAAAGCGCAGCTCCACTGTCCCATGTTCATAACTATGGTCATTAATGGCATGTTTATAAACCTGACCACAAAAGTAAGAATAAGCATAATTTGGAGCAATATCCTGACCTCCTACCCTATATAGAAAAACCACTGAAGAAAAATCGAACGGCCCTGATCCTTTTGTGAGAGCTACAAAAATAGACTCACATGTATTGCCTTGCAATTCATCATAATCTACTTTGAAGTAGTGTGGCATTGTAAATGGGAAGTCTTGATATAAATATCCTTCGCCTCCATTTCCAGCACAATGAGAATGTATTATTACTGCACCATTCTGTATATAGACCTTATTGTATCCTGAAGGCAGTTGAGGATTGCTCACAAAATTCCATCCTTTCAAACCCTTAGAAAATGTCCCAT
>CAZMNC010000080.1:0-28928 GCA_964567535.1 uncultured Desulfobacterales bacterium
GAGGTATATTGTTCTTTCAAGAAATGCAAGTAGGTTAAGCAGGTGTGAGAACATTTTTTCGTAAGACTCAGCAGCAAGGGTTTTCTTGAGAAACTCTTTTGCAAGTTGTTTGTTTAGCAGTTCCATAGTTTTTCACCCCCCCCTTCATGTGGAATTTTTCTCCCCCGCAGGGAAGACTCACTTTTTTAGGATAACACCGGACAAAAGTTCTGAATAAAAGGAAATGCTGAAACTGAAAGGATGATAAGAACTATTAAGGAAGAAGTTATCTGGACTTATGAATTTGATAGCTTGCAGGAGGCAAAAAGAAAGATAAAGGAATTTATATAGTTTTACAACAGCAGCTATCCTCATTCAGCTATAGGGTATAAGTTTCCTTCTATGTGTTTCAGGCAGTGGATAGAAAAAGAAGTGGTCTTGATTTTGGGGGAGCAGTACAGCGTTATAATAATATTTGGAATACTTGTATTAGTAAAATTTTGATATAAAGTATTCAAAAATTGAGATTATATTCATTTAATATATAATATAATGAAAAGAAAATAGTTAGTTTAATATTGTTTTTTTGGGAATTGTTAGCTTTATTTTGGGATAAAAATAAGATTTTTAAAAGTAAGGGAGTTGCTTTATTCCAAAATGGATGATAAAAAAAAATAAAAAAATTTTTGATAATTAAATTCTTATGAAAAAGGTAAAAGCAATTGTATTAACAGGATATGGTTTGAATTGTGATTCTGAAACAGATTATGCTCTTAAAATTGCAGGAGCAGAGTCTTACAAGATTCATATAAATGAAGTTATAAATAATAAGCATATACTCGATGATTTCCACATATTAGTATTTATAGGTGGATTTAGTTGGGCTGATGATCATGGAGCAGGTGTTATTTTGGCTTCTAAGATAAAGAATCATTTATTTAATGAACTTCAAGAATTTATAAATAATCGCAAATTGATAATAGGTATATGCAATGGTTTTCAAGTATTAGTAAATCTTGGCCTTTTACCAGCTGATGAAGGAGATTATTGGAAAAAAAAGGTTGCGCTCGTTTCAAACGATTCAGGTAATTTTATAGATAAATGGGTTAAATTAAAAGTAAATAAAAATTCTCCGTGTGTATTTACAAAAGATATCTCTTTTATGGAACTTCCCATAAGACATGCTGAAGGAAAGTTTTATGCTACAATGAATGTTATAAATACTCTTATTAAAAATAATCAGGTGGTTTTTCAATATTTGGATAATCCCAATGGATCACTTATGGATATAGCTGGTATATGTGATCCAAGTGGTAGAATAATGGGGCTTATGCCACATCCAGAGGCGTTTAATCATCTCAGCAATTATCCTGATTGGGTTAGAAATAAAAGTTTATATCCTGAAAAGGGAGATGGAATTAAAATATTTGAAAATGCGATAAAATATACAAAAGAAAATCTATTATGAAAATAACTAAAAAAATCTTTATTTGGATATCATTTTTTGTATTTTTAATAATCAAACTTATTTTTGGAAAACAAGGTCTATATAATTTATGGCAACTTAAAAAAGAAGAGTCTCTTTATATTAAAAGAGTGAATGAAATAAATAATCAGAATATTAAGTTGATGCGGGAAGTACAGCGACTAAGGTATGATCCTGAATATGTAGAAGCATTGATAAAAAAAGACCTTAAAGTAATAAGAAATAATGAAATAATAATATATTTTAAGGAATGAGAATTATGAAATATAATTTTATTACTACAGGTATAGGTAGTGTTCCGTTTTTGGATGTAAAAGATACATGTGATTTTATATTACAGTTTTTTCCTGATATGCCTTTTTGGCCTCAATTTGTTAAGAGAAGTATATGTGAAGATATGATTATTCAGTTTACTGAGGGATTGTCTTTTTTATGGGTATCCGAAGATACAAGGTCTGTATTAGCAGCAAATAAAAAGGATTTATCTGAAAAACTTTTAAATTTTTATGAACACTACCTTGCAGATGATATTGGATATTTTTCTATAAGCTATGATTTTGCTCCAGGATTATACGAATTGGTGGAACTTGTGAAAAATTCTAATTCTATGTTTATAAAGGGGCAATCTGTAGGGCCAATAACTTTTGCTGCCTCTATTGTTGATAATGATGGAGTAGCCATTATAAACAATCCTGATCTATTAGAGGCATGTGTGAAAGGTATTGCTATTAAAGGATTATGGCAAACGATCAAGTTAAAAGAGTCTGGCAAGATACCTATCCTTTTTTTTGATGAACCATATCTTTCTAATATAGGTTCTGCATTCTCTACTATACCAAGAGATCAGGTAATTGAATTGCTAAAAGAAACAATAACATATATAAAAAAAAGAGAACATGTCATAATAGGAATTCATTGTTGTGGAAATACAGATTGGTCTATGATAGTGGATATAAAGCCCGACATAATAAGTTTTGACGCATTTAGTTATTTGGATAATCTTTTTCTTTATAAAGATAACCTTATAAATTTTTTTAAAAATGGAGGTGTTCTTGCTTGGGGAGTGGTTCCTACTACAGATCCAGATTTTGAAGTTAATGCTGATATTGATAAGCTATTTTTAATACTAAAAAAAGGATTGAATTATATAAGAAATTGGGGCATTGATTTTAAGCTTATATCTCAATCTTCAATATTAACTCCTGCTTGTGGCATGGGAAATATGAACCCTGTTAATACAAAAAAGGCTGTTGAAATTCTTTCAAAACTTTCCAAAAAGATAATCCATATTATTTAAGCTATGGGAACTATTAAAATCCTTCCTAAGGATGTGATCTCTAAGATCGCTGCAGGAGAAGTAATTGAAAGACCTGCTTCTGTTGTAAAAGAGCTAATTGAAAATAGTATTGATGCCGGAGCTAATAGGATATCTATAACCATAGAAAAAGCCGGAAAAAAACTAATTAAAGTAGTAGATAATGGAATGGGTATGTCAAAGGATGATCTGGAATGTTGTGTGAAAAGGTATGCAACAAGTAAAATTTCAAGTATAGATGATCTTTTATGTCTTTACACATTAGGCTTTAGAGGTGAAGCATTGGCAAGTATAGGGGCTGTATCTAAATTAAAAATTTCCTCTAAACCCCATGATCAGCTTCTTGGTTATAGGATAGAAGTGGAAGCTGGTGAGATGACTCTGCTGGAAGAATCTGGTTTACCTTCAGGAACAATCATAGAGGTAAGAGATCTTTTTTTTAATACTCCTGCGAGAAAAAAGTTTTTGAGATCAGACAAAGTGGAGACGAGGCATATAGTAGATGTAATTACAAAAATATCCTTAGCTTATTTAAATATAAATTTTTCTTTTAATCACGGAAATAAAACTATATTTAATCTCACCCCTTGTGATCAATTTATATTTAGATTTTCTACACTTTTTGGAGATTTAGATATTTTTATGGAAGAATATATAAAAGTTTATAATGATATGCTTATCAAACTAAATCTTGCTCATCCTGATATGGATAGGCCAAAACCAGATAGATTGTTTTTATACATTAATAATAGAATTGTAAAGGATAGGCTTATTATGAGTGCTATTATGGAAGCATATAATCAGCGGCTTGTGAAAGGTAGGTATCCCCAAGGGGCTGTATTTATAGAGATAGATCCCAAGTTAGTAGATTTTAATGTTCATCCTGCAAAGACTGAAGTAAGATTCAGAAATGAAAATAAAATATATAAAAGGCTTTTTTTATGTATAAAAGATCTTCTTAATTCCAAATATGGAATTTCATCTTATATAACAAAAGGAACGAATTTCGACATATTAGAAAATTTTGAAGAATATAATACGCTTATTCCTGAATTTCCTCATATAATAGGGCAATTGAAGAATACCTATATAATATGTGAAGATAAGGAGGGTATTTTAATTATTGATCAACATGCAGCTCATGAAAGGATATTATATGAGAGATTAAAACAAGATTTTCTAAATGGGAATATTTATTCTCAAAAACTTATTCAACCATATCACATAGAACTTTCTTTTTTGGAAGCAGAACAATTAAATAAAAAGTTAGAAGCAATAATGAACTTGGGTTTAGAAATAAGACCATTTGGCGGTAACACGTTTGTAATTATTTCATGTCCCCAAATTCTTAAAAATATCGATTGGTATCCTTTTATAGTAGAGATATTACAAAATGATATAAATACTCAAGATATATTTGATCATATAATAAAAACTATGGCATGTCACGCAGCAATAAAATCAGGCGATATTTTAAGTAGAGAAGAAATGGAGGGACTCATCAAAGAATTGTATAAAACTGAGGTTCCTACAAATTGTCCTCATGGAAGGCCTATCTTAAAAAGGATTCCTTATAGGGATTTAGAAAAGATATTCAAAAGGGAAGTTTAAACTTACTTATATATGACAGAAAAACCAAAAATAATTATAATTACTGGACCAACTGCCTCAGGTAAAACAAAAATAGCTATTGAATTGGCTCTTTATTTTAATGGTGAGATTATAAATGCAGATTCTATGCAGGTTTATAAAGAGATGAATATTGGAACAGCAAAGCCCACAATTGAACAGAAAAAGATGGTTCCCCATCATCTAATAGATGTGGTCTATCCTGATGAAGAATTTAATGCTGCAAAATATGAGAATATAACGTTACCCATTATTTATGAATTAAATTCTAAGGAGAAGATCCCTTTTATAGTAGGAGGAACAGGACTTTATATCAGGGCATTGTTAAAAGGTCTTTTTCATGTTCCTCCAGTTGATATAAAACTAAGAGAAAAACTAAGAAAAAAGGCGGAAAAAGAAGGATTAGAAATTTTATATAATAAGCTAAAAAAATATGATCCTGAATATGCATATAAGATTCATCCACATGATAAGATTAGAATAATAAGAGCTATAGAAATATATTATCTTTCTGGTAAAAAACCATCTGAATTAATAAAAGAACATACCTTGAGTCTTAAGGAAGAAAGATTTCAAGCTATAACATTTTTTTTAGATCTTAAAAGAGATCAACTTTATAATCAAATAAATTATAGATGCTTAAGAATGCTTGAAACAGGACTTATAGAAGAAACAAGGAGATTACTTTTAAAAGGATATTCTCCTGAATTAAAACCTATGCAATCTATTGGGTATAAACATATAGTGAAATATATTAAAAGAGATTGGAATTTGGAGACTGCTTTAAGGGTTATGCAAAGAGATACAAGAAGATATGCCAAAAGACAGATTACATGGTTTAGAAAAGAACGTGGAATTGTATGGATATCCCCTGATAATATTACTCTTATAAAGGATAAAATTTCTAAATTTTTGGGTCTTTAAATTATGACAGTGCCTAACTTATTGACCAGTATTAGAATAATATTTACACCCATATTTCTTATTTATATTATAAATGACCAGATAACCCTTGCACTTGTAGTATTCTTGATAGCAGGAATAACTGATGCTCTTGATGGATTTATTGCCAGAGTTTACCACCAAGATAGCAAAATAGGCGCAATTCTTGATCCTCTTGCTGATAAACTTTTAGTTATAACTGCTTTTATTACACTTCCTATTAAAAGACACACAATACCAGCCTGGCTTAGTGCTGTAGTAATAAGTAGAGATATCTTGATATTACTTGGTGTTTTAATATTATTTCTTAATTCTATAAAATTTGAAGTAAGGCCTTCTATAATAAGTAAAATTACTACATGTTTTCAGTTAATAACTGTAATATCTGCTTTGTTATCTGAAAAAATTATTTTTTTTATGGAAATAGGGCCATATTTACATTTGATTACGGGTGTCTTTACCACTATCTCTGGATTACATTATATGGCCTTTTGGTTTAGATTAATGGGAGGATAATCATATTTTATCTTGACAATCTTTTTAGCTGTTGTTTATAGTTTTGCCACAATCAAATATAGGGAGGAGAGCATATGAAATTGACAAAGGCTTTTATTCCATACAAAGGCTATTATTCTACACCATTTTGCAGATGGCAGGGCAGTCTTCAAAATGAGCATTCTATTGTTTTAGGTGCAACTACTGCAAAAAGATGGCTTGATTCAAAAGGATGGGATCCTAAGATGTTTGACTATCTTTTCTTGGGAATCACTATTGGGCAAAAGCAGTGGTTTTATGGAGCACCCTGGGCAGCAGCTCTTATGGGAGCAGAGGGAATACCTGGTATGACAATAAGTCAAGCTTGCACTACGTCTACAACATGTATTTATATGGCAGCAATTGGTGTGGAGACAGGTATTTTTAATCTGCCATATTGTTTGATGACAGACAAATGTTCAAATGGTCCGCATATAGTATGGCCTAATCCTCTTGGTCCAGGTGGTGAAGTAATTTCAGAGAATTGGATGATGGATAATTTTAATAAAGATCCATGGGGTGGAATGGCAATGATTCAAACTGCTGAAAATGTTATGAAGGAGGAGGGTTTTACAAGAGAACAATCAGATGAAGTAGCTCTTTTAAGATATGAACAGTATAAAATGGCTCTTGAAAATGATAGAGAATTCCAAAAAAGATATATGTTCCCTGTAATAGGAAGAGTGGCTAAAAAAGAGACAAAATTAGTGGATCAGGATGAGGGTATTATTCCAAGTACAAAAGAGGGTCTTGCTAAGGCAAGACTTACTATACCTGGTGGTACTATTACTTTTGCTGCCCAGACATTTCCCGCTGATGGAAATTGTGGTGTGATTGTTACCTCAAAAGAAAAAGCAAAGGAACTAAGCGCAGATCCTAATGTTGAGATACAGATAATATCTTATGGTTTTGCAAGAGCTGAGAAGGCTAAAATGGCAAAAGCACCTGTTCCTGCGGCAAGGATGGCTCTTGAGCAAGCAGGATTAAAAATAGATGATATTAAAGTTATGAAAGCTCATGAACCTTTTACTGCAAATGCACTTTATTTTTGTAAAGAATTTGGAATTGCATGGGATAGGATAAATAATTATGGCTCATCTCTGGTATATGGTCATCCTCAAGGACCAACAGCAGGCAGGCTTATTATAGAAGGTATAGAAGAAACAGTGATGAAAGGTGGCGGTTATATGTTATGGGCAGGATGTGCTGCTGGAGATACAGCTGCGGCTGTTATTATGAAAATAAGCTAATGAAGACTTGTTATTTGCAGTGTTTATCTTAAAAAAAGAAGGCCCGATTAGAAGGGCCTTCTTTTTTGTAAAAAAGACATATGAGGTATGAGTATAGAATTTATAATACTTATATGTGCTAGTTTAGTTGGTTTCTATATGGCTGCCAATATTGGTGCCAATGATTTGGCCAATGCAATGGGCACCTCTGTTGGTTCAAAAGCTATTACTATAAAACAGGCTGTAGTAATATCTATGGTAGCAAATGCTCTTGGTGCTGTACTTGCGGGAAGTCATGTTACTCATACTATAAGTAAAGGTATCATAAATCCTCAACTTCTTGCAGCAGCACCGGATAAGTTTATAATAGGTATGTTTGCTTCCCTTCTTGCAGCAGGTATATGGGTAAATATTTCTACATACTTAGGCTTACCAGTATCTACTACTCATTCTATTGTGGGGGCGGTTATAGGTTTTGGAATATTGAGTATAGGCATATCTAATATAAATTGGGGAAATGTGATTCCAATAGTTCTTAGTTGGATAATTTCTCCCACTGTTGGCGCAATTATTGCTGGGGGTATATATTACTTTGTAGAAAAAAGGATTCTATCTGTAGAAGATCCATATAATGCTTCAAAGAGGTATTCTCCTTTTCTTATATCCCTTGTTTTTTTTGTTCTGATACTTTCTTTAATATTTAAGGGTTTGAAAAACCTTCATCTTAATCTTAATATAATGGGTGCTACACTTATTGCTATCCCAATTTCTGTTATATTGGGTGTTTTTGGGAGATACTATATAGATTGGCAAGTAAAAAGACACGCTTCTTTTAACATAGAGAGAGGATATTCCATTGTAGAGAGTTTTTTTGCTCAACTTCAACTCCTTACTGCTTGTTATGTAGCTTTTGCTCATGGGGCTAATGATGTAGCAAATGCAGTAGGTCCATGGGCTGCTATATTTTCAGCAATAAAGACTAAAAGTGTGGCTATTAGAGTTAATGTTCCTTTTTGGATGTTGCTTATTGGTGGTATAGCTGTTGGAGGTGGACTTATGGCATTTGGTTCTAATGTAATAAAAACAATAGGGGAAAATATTACTGAAATAAATCCTGTGCGTGGTTTCTGTGCTGAATTTGGTGCAGCAACTACAATACTTGTATGTTCTAAATTAGGATTACCTATATCTACTACTCATGTATTAGTGGGTTCTGTTGTAGGAATAGGGATTGCCCGTGGGATGGGTACTCTTGATTTAAGAGTATTAAAAAATATATGTATATCTTGGCTAATAACCTTGCCTTTTACTATACTATTGGCTATGTTTCTATATAAAACTCTGATTTATTTTATTCTATAATTAAGGAGTAATATAATGAGATGGCTTTTAACTTCTCTATTTTTTAAATCCCCTTTTGATAATTTGCAAAAACATGCTGATAAGGTAAAAGAATGCACCCTTTTATTTAAAAAAGCGGCTGAACTCCATATGAATGAAAAATTTGAAGAGTTTAATGAAGTTACAGATCAAGTAGCAAAATTAGAAAGTGAAGCAGATGCTATTAAGAGAAATATAAGGAATCATCTTCCCAGAGGAATTTTGATGCCTGTAGATAAATTTCAATTATTTCAATATATAAGAGAACAAGATAAGGTGATGGATGAGATTGAGGAAACACTGTTTTGGCTTTCCTTTAAACACGAAAGAATTCCAAAAGATTTTATGGAGGACTTTAAACATTTGATTGATCTTGTGATAAAGCCTGTAAATAAACTGCCTTTGCTTGTATCTCAATCAAGAATATATTTTAAAACCCGTGCAAATGAAGATAGAAATGAAGTTAAAAATATTGTCAGAGACATAAGGCAATGGGAAAGAGAAGCAGATTTTGTAGAAAGAGAACTAAAATCAAAGATATTTCATAATATAAAAGAGGCTTTATCCGTTTTCTATCTTATAAGATTAGTTGAATTAGTGGGTAGTATAGCTGATCATGCAGAGAATGCTTCTGATATGATGAGAGCTATGATAGCTAAATAATTTTTAGAATCCCCATTCTTTAAGTTTTTTAATCATTTTTTGTTTATGAGTTCCGGGCCAATATAACCTTTTACACGTAGGACAGAATTTTACTCTATAATTTTGCATAAGTATATATTCTGGTACATGTTCTTTTGTATACTCAAAATCTGCTGTCAGTAATTCTGTATTACATATAACACATCTACTAAACCATAACTTTGGATTTGGTTTTAAGATAAGTTTTTGTTTTAATTCTTTTATTTGATTATCTAATATTTCGCTATTTATTAATATTCCATCGAACTTTTTTACTAATTTAATATCTCTGGATAAAAATATTCTATTATGCTTTAATAAATTGTAAAGTTCATTTAATCTATATTTTTTTTGATAATAAGTATCATATCCCATTATTCTTAGCCATTTTGCTAATTTTCCTAACATTGAATCTATTAAGAACTTCATATGCCTTGACCTTTTTATTATAATTGCCATATATATGATCACAAGTAAATGAAAAGGCATTCAAAATGGAAAAGCTTATTATAGAAGGGGGTATACCTATAAAAGGGTGTGTTCATGTAAGTGGAGCAAAGAATTCTGCACTTCCTATAATGGCTGCATCTTTGTTATCAGGTGGTATATGTAAGATATATAACCTGCCAAAACTAAAAGATGTAGATACAATGAAAGAGATTATGGAAAGGCTGGGAGTTATATTCCATGTCCAAGATAACCTTCTTTTTATTGATTCTTGTAATCTTGCACTAACAGAAGCGCCTTATGATTTGGTAAGAAAAATGAGGGCTTCTATTCTTCTGTTAGGTCCATTAATAGCAAGGATGGGAAAAGCTAAAATTTCTCTTCCAGGAGGTTGTGCTATAGGGGCAAGACCTGTTAATCTACATTTGAGTGCTCTTTCTGCAATGGGTGCTGAGATATCACTTGATTACGGATATATAGATGCAAAAGCTGGCAAATTAAGAGGTGCGGAGATTT
Organism: uncultured Desulfobacterales bacterium; assembly: GCA_964567535.1. Classification (GTDB taxonomy): domain Bacteria; phylum Desulfobacterota; class DSM-4660; order Desulfatiglandales; family JALVZP01; genus CAZMNC01. The sequence goes on from CAZMNC010000080.1 coordinate 10,139, forward strand.
TTTTTGATATTCCCACTGTTACCGGTACAGAAAATATAATGATGGCTGCTACCTTAGCAGATGGCAAAACTATTATAAAAAATGCAGCTAAAGAGCCTGAAATTGTGGATTTGGCTAATATGTTGCGTAAAATGGGGGCAGATATAGAAGGAGATGGAACAGATACTATCATTATAAACGGGGTCAAATATCTTAATGCAACAGAGCATAAAATTATACCTGATAGAATAGAAACGGGCACTTTTATGATAGCAGCTGCTATGACAAAAGGTGAAATCGAGATAAGAGATTGTTGTCCTAATCACCTGGGTGCATTAATAGAGAAGTTAGAAAAGGCAGGTGCAGAGGTTTCTATAAATAATAATGTTATTTTTATAAAAGGTACTGATATTATAAAAAGTGTTAATATAAAAACTATGCCTTTTCCTGGATTTCCCACAGATTTGCAGGCACAATTCATGGCTATGATGTGTATAGCTGATGGATGCAGTGTTATAAAAGAGACTATATTTGAAAATAGATTTATTCATGTAGGTGAATTACGGAGAATGGGTGCGGATATAGAAGTGAATGGTCCTCAAGCTACTGTAAAAGGTAAAAAGAAGCTTCTTGCTGCTCCTGTTGTAGCTACTGATTTGAGAGCGAGTGCATCCTTAGTATTAGCTGGATTAGTGGCAGAATGTGGAAGAACCGAAGTTCATAAGATATATCATCTTGATAGGGGATATGAAGCTCTTGAAAAGAAATTTGCTTCCCTTGGTGCAAGGATATGGCGTGAACCATAGAATTTTTTATTTCTTAGAGCCTGATTCTATTTTAAGAGAGATAGATATACATTTTGCTAATCTTATGAAAGAATTTTCAAATGGTTCGCAAGAGATTTTTATTGCATCTTGCCTTGTTAGTAGGGCTACTGGTGAAGGACATGTATGTTTGGATCTTTCCGAGGTAGCTGATAAGCAAATTGAATTATTTTTTAGTCCATCTAATAGGTATGAGCTTATTAAATGTCCTAAATTAGATATATGGCGATCTAAATTGTTTAATAGCGGGGTGGTAGGCGAGCCTGGGGATTATAAGCCTCTGATATTGGATAATAAAAATAGATTATATCTTTATAGGTATTGGAAATATGAAAGGATTTTAATTGAAGAGCTTTTGAAAAGAGCTTTCAGAAAAAATACTATTCTTAATACTAATAAATTAACAGAAATAAAAAATGCTCTATTTCATATATTTTCTCCAGATAAAAAGCTGGATTTTCAGATATTATCTGCCTTGATTCCTATAACAAGGAATATATGCATTATATCGGGTGGGCCAGGTACAGGTAAGACAACTACCGTGGTAAAAATATTAGCTTTTTTATTAATGTGTTTAAAGAAAGGTTTGAAAATATTTTTGGCTGCTCCAACTGGTAAGGCAAGTACAAGATTGAGGCAAGCAGTATCTGAGGTAAAGGTTAATTTGAGTATAGATAAGGATTTGAAAAACTTTATTCCTGATGATACTTACACTATACATAGGATGCTAACGCCTATACACGGAACACCTTATTTTAAATATAATGCTGAAAACAAGTTGTTAGTCGACATATTGGTTGTGGATGAGGCTTCGATGATAGATCTACCTTTGATGTCAAAATTGCTTCAAGCAATTCCTAATGATTCAATTTTGATTATTCTTGGAGATAAAAATCAATTATCTTCTGTTGAGCCAGGTTCTGTATTAGGTGATATGTGTGCAGGTAGTAATGGTATTCCTTATGATACATTAGAGCTGTTTTATAAACTTACAGGAAGGGACAAAAATTCTTTTTCAGAAATAAGTATCAAGTCAAAATCTTTTATAAATAATTGTATAATAGAACTTAAAAAAAACTATCGTTTTTCTAAAAAGAGTGGAATTTTTATCTTAAGTAGAGCGATTCAGAGAGGAGATATACACAAGGTATATAATATATTAGAAAAAGGCCAATATTCAGATGTATTATTTAAGAGACTTCCAAAACCAAATTTTCTAACAGCTTATTTAAGAGATATAGTTCTTAGGGAATATAGAGATTATATTTGTTCTAAAGACCCATTTGAGACTATAAAAAAATTCGAGTCTTTCCGGATCCTTTGTCCTGTGAAGTGGGGAAATTATGGTGTAAAGCATATAAATAAAATAGTAGAAGACATACTACATAAAGAAGGTTTAATTAACAAACATGAACTTTGGTATATAGGAAGACCTATAATGATTACAAAAAATAGCTATGAACTACAACTATTTAATGGAGATGTGGGCATAATAATGTCAGATCCTGATTCTAATTATGAAGCAAGAGCATTTTTTATTGATTTAAATGGTGGTGGAATAAGAAAATTTTTGCCAATAATGCTACCAGATCATGAAACTGTTTATGCAATGACAGTTCATAAAAGTCAGGGATCTGAATTTGAAGATGTCTTGCTTATATTGCCTGATATTTATGTGCCTGTCATTACAAGAGAACTTTTGTATACAGCAATTACCAGAGTCAAAGTTTCTGTAGAGATATGGGGAACTATAGAAGTTATAGAGAAAGGAATAAGTCAATGTATAAAAAGATCATCTGGTTTAAAAGATGCTTTATGGGATATATAAAGAATTTTTTGGATACATGTTATAATATTATCAGGATTTATCCGATTATTATTATTGAGAGATATTACAAATATATATGTATTGGATCCAATTAATATGTAACCTGCTCTTGTTTTTATTCCTTCTAAAGTTCCTGTCTTATAATAGATATTGTTTTTCTTTTTGAGTAAGTTTTTATATGGACTGAATAACCTCAATATATTTGCCATATCTATACATGTAGTATAATTTCTTCTGGATAAGCCAGATCCTTCAACAATGTAGGTATGGTGTATAACAGAGCTGTTTTTTATATATGTTTTTATTGCTAATATTCCTTTTTTTAAAGTAGCAGGAGGGCCAAATATTTTTGCTCCCATAACAAGCATTATTTGATTTGCAATAAAATTATTTGAGTATCGCATCATATTTTTTATTATCTCTTTAAGATTTAGTTTTGATAAATATGTATAAATTAATTTATCATAAGAATTTACATGACCAAATTTTATATTGCCTTTTATAACCACTCCATATTTAATTAAAAAATATGCAAATAACTTAGCAGCATATTTTTCAACATCATGGACATTGTGAGATATCACATATCTTCCTTCTTTAGTTATATGATGAGGTAGATATCTTAATACAAAAGGGATCAGAGGAGTCTGAGATTCACCAGATAATATTTTATTTCCTATCTTATTGATGAAAATAGTATTAAAATTTGCACATAATGCTCCTACAGGTGCATCATATGGATTTAAAGAATTCCCTAATCCAGGTATTTTTATTTCTCTTTTAAAATAAGAATCATCAATAACTATGTCTTTTATAAAAGAGACTTTTTTTGCGATTGTTTCTGCTATATTATTCCAGATCTCAGAGATAAGAAAAGGATCACCATATCCTTTGATTTTAAGATTGTTCTTTTTATCTACATAAAACTCTGTCTTAAATCTAAAATTTTCTCCTAAATAATGGATAGCAGACAATGCCGTAATGATTTTTAAAGTAGATGCAGGAATAAATGCCTTGTTTATATTCCTTGCATATACTATATTTCCAGATATATCTTCTACTAAGATTGCATCTTGAAAGGATAAATTTTTGATGCAGTCTTTGATTTCTTTAGATAAGGCATTGTTAGATAAGTTAAGGTTGTAGATAAGAAAAAATGTTATTATGATAGATTTTAATAACATATTTAAATGCTAACAAAATATGTATGAATAGTCTATAAAAGAGGTGTATATGTTAGTATTGGGTATTCAGGGAAGTCCCAGGAAAGATGGTAACACTGCTTTGATTATGTCTGAATTTATGGATGAAGTAAAAAATCTTGGAGTAGAAATAGAGCTTATTGATATAAGTGAAAAGAGAATTCAGCCGTGCAAAGAATGTAATACATGTGAAAATAAAGGATTTTGCCCTATAAATGATGACATGCAAGATATTTATCGTCTTTTTGTGAAATCAGATTTGATTGTAATGGCAACTCCTATGTTTTTCTATGCTCCTCCAGCTCAACTAAAGGCTATGATAGACCGAACCCAGGCCTTATGGTCAAGAAAATATATATTTGGATTATCTGATCCAGGCCGTTTATGGAGAAAGGCTTTTATGATAGCCCTTGGAGCAACAAAGGGAAAAAATCTTTTTGAAGGTGCAAATCTCATTGCCAAATATTTTTTTGATGCCATTGGCGCGGAATATACTGGTTTTTTGGGTTATAGAAAAGTGGAAAAAAAAGGCGATATTTTAAAGCACCCTAAAGCTATATCTGAGGTTAGAGAAAAAGCTAAATATCTCATGAAAGAATTATTGAAGAAAAAAAAAGTATTATTCGTGAGTGAAGAAAATGCAGCTGTAATTCAAATGGCTTATGCATTTACAAGGTTGTATTTTGGTAATAAATTAGATGTAAAAAATGTAATGATTAGCCCAGCAAAAGGTACTGATTTATTGGTTATAGAAGCTATGGCTGATAAAGGTATAGATATGTATTATTTGAAGCCCCAGTCTATTGATGAAGTTTTACATATGTGGAAACCTGATTTGATTATAGATATAAAAAGTGGAGAAAAACAATTTAATATTTCGGATATTTCTGTTGAACATTGGGACATTCCTGATATTCAGGAAAAATCCATAGATTCTGTACGAAAAGTACGGGATGAAATAGAAAAAAAGTGAAAGAATATTTTAAAAATTGTTAATGTTCTTTTTTAAAATAGATTCGGCATGTTCTAAGTTTGTAAATCCACTTCTTTTTACTAATATATATAATGATTTAATGGCTAAATTTTCTCCTTTTTCATAAGCAGTTATTACATGATGATAATATAATTTAAGTGTATTGTCCCCATATGTTTCAAGCTCACTTTTCAGATATAAAGAAAAATTTCTGTTATTCGTTGATTCTGTATCACGGCATACTGTGTAATATAAAGCAGGATATTTTTGTTCTATTTCTTTCTGCCATTTTTCTTCAATTTCTACAATCTTATCTATTATAGGATTAATACTTGTGCTGGTCAAAAGACCATCCATTTTTGCATATTTTTCCATTAAAAGATTTCTGCCTTTTTGTTTGGCCATTATAAGATCTCTCATATAGGAATTAAGCATTTCTTCTGTCCATGTTTCAAAAATACTGCTTCTTATCTCTATAAATGTATTATAATGACGTTGGCAGTCAGCAGGATTTATAGGTCTTATGCATTTAAACATATCCCATTCTATATCCAGAATTTTTTTAATAAGATCAAGTTTTGATATATTAAGCAATTTTCCCATTATTTATTTAATGTACTTTACTATAGGGCAAGATACTTGAAAAAATAAAGGTTATATCTTGCCCTATAATATTTTTTATTTGCTTGAGTTTAGTGGAGAAAAGTCCTGACATTTGCTTGCATCATTATTGTCAAATACAGGCCTTGATACCCACCATTTTCCTTTTTTATCTACTTTCTCAAGTACACAGTCACCTTTTCCTGGTTCATAGTCATCATATTCTTCTGGTATAGGAAAAAACCATTTACAATCTTTGCATGTAGGCATGATTTATAACCTCCTTTTATTTTTATCCTCCTATGGTTGTTTTTAAACCAAAGGATTCAAATATAATTTTTATTTCTTGAATTTGTTTTTCTGGATAACCTTCTCCTATAGGAAAAGGGAATTCTAAACTAAATAAACGATATTTTTGACCAGCAAATGCGTGATAAGGAAGTATATCTATCCATTCAACCCCTAATGATTTGACAAAGCTTGCTGTGTGTTTAATATTTTCTTTGTTGTCATTTATATTTGGAATTACAGGAAAGCGAATTCTCATATTTATACCCAGTTCCGCTATCTTTTGAGCATTTTCTAATATTTCTTTATTTTCAACACCTGTGAAACTTTTATGTTTTTCTGGATCCATAGATTTTATGTCATAAAGAACTAAGTCTGTATAATGTAGAAGCTTTTTTAAAAATTCCCATTCTAAATTTCCATTAGTATCTAATGCAGTATGAATTCCTAATTCTTTCGCCTTTTTTAGTAAAGAAAGCGAAAATTCTGGTTGTGCAGTAGGTTCTCCTCCAGATAAAGTTATGCCTCCACCAGAAGTTTTATAAAATATCTTATCACTTATGACTTCTTCCATAACTTCATCTACTGTCATAAACTTTCCTACTACCACAAATGCATCTTCAGGACATGCTTCTATACATTTCAGACATCCTATACACTTATCTTTTTCTATCTTTATTCTTCTTGATACCCTTTTTTTTATAGAATGATAAAGTGTTATTCCTTCAGCTTTTAATACTGTTTTTTGAAATTCATCTAATGAAATTTCCCTTTCTTCTCCTCCCCATTCTACAGTATCTATGATGTCTATAGCTCCTGCAGGACATATGTCATTACAAATTCCACAATTAGTACATCTGGGCCAGTAATGAAATACCTCTGGATAGTGCCTAACTCCTTCTGGATTATGACACCATTTACACCGCATTGTGCATCCTTTAAGATACACTGTGGTTCTGATTCCTATTCCATTACTTACAGAAAAACGCTGAATGTCATATACAATACCCTTATCTTTTCCAAGTCCTAAGCTATTCCTCATCTTCAAATAGTGCCTTTGCGAGATTTCTTTTCCACTTTCTCGCTTCTTTTGCCAAACTTGATAAAAATTTACCTTCTTCTTTTAATCCTATATAGCTGTTGAGTTCTTCTGCTTCCTCTCTTAGTTTAAAAGCCTTTTCCAGATCATTTGTCTCGATAGCTTTTTTTATTTGAACACACATATCTTTTATTCTCTTCTCCATATTTTCTCTTTCATCCATTTCGCAATGTCTATCTATGTATCCACATTTTGGACATTTACGAGTTGTCCAAGCATTACAACATGGGGGATTGCCTGATACTATTTGAAACCCAGAGCCTTCATACCCACAATTCATACATTTCATATCAGCCCCCTATACTTGTATCAAATCCATGCTTTTTAAATATATCTTCAAAGTCTTCCACTTCTTCTCTTGTTAGAGATGGAATACCTTTAAATTTATACTCTTTGTCTAATTGTTCATACTTTTTTTCTGCCCAATTATGGAAAGGAAGTATATCTATGCCAACCACATTGGACCCCAATTGTTTTGCAAATTTTAATATCTTATACATATTTTCTTCTGTATCATTAAACCCAGGAATTACCGGAATCCTTAATCTCATTTTTATCCCTTTTTCTGCTATTCTTTTAGCATTATTAAGTATCACCATATTAGGAACCCCTACTACTTTTTCGTGTATCTTAGGATCTGTGTGCTTTATATCTAATAGTACTAAATCTACGTATTTTAAAACGTCTTCTAATATATCCCAATGAGCAAAACCAGAGGTATCAATACAAGTGTGTATAAACCAATCCTTAGCCTCTTTTAATAACTCCTTTGCAAATTCTGGAAACATAAAAACTTCGCCACCTGAGATTGTAAGTCCACCGCCTGACCTTTTATAAAATACCTGATCACTCATGACCTCTTTCATAATTTCTTCTTTTGTATATTCTTGACCCACTTTTGTTAATGCTCCAACTGGACAATTTTCCACACATTTCATACAGTAATTACATTTAGTTCTATCTCTTATAGGGTATTCCCCATTTTCTCCAGGAGGTGTTATTGCTCCTTCAGGACAAACTTGAGCACATATCCCACATCTTACACATTTTTCTTTATGATAATAAAATTCTTGCTCAGGATTAATACATTCAGGATTATGGCACCAAGGGCATTTTAACATACAACCCTTAAAAAATACTGTGGTTCTAATGCCTGGCCCGTCATTTATAGAAAAACGTTGTATATTTGTAATAAGTGGCACTTTCATTCTTCCTCCTAACTCTGGAGAGGGAAAATACCTCTCCAGAACTAATTAAATACCCCTTCTTAGACGTTCTTCTCTTGACATCTCCTTTCTATCCTTAAATTTATCACATGCTTGATCTCTTCTACCCACTCTTTTTCCTTTAACAGTAAAAATTTCTGTTCCCGCTGCTGAATCTTCTGCACTTGCATCTTTGGCTTCTACAGTACAAACTCCAAACATAGGATCTACAGGTTCTACTTGAAAATAGGCACAATCTCCACACGTTGGCATATTAAACCTCCTTTTAAAATAATATTTAGGGAGAGAAAAAAGCCTCTCCCTCATAGTTATGATGCAAAATCACCAAGTTCTTGCTCTGTTCTTGCAATAATTGCATCTTGAGCAATTTTTGGCAAACTAACAAACCTTGCACTATATCCTGCTATTCTTACAAGTAGATTTTCATATTTTTCAGGTTCTTTTTGGGCCGCTCTTAAGTCTTCTGTACTTTGCACATTAAACTGAACATGGTCTATATTTAAATCCCACCATGCATCCATGTATGCCAGCCATATCTGAAATCCTTTCTCTCCTCTCATAATTGTATGAGATAACCTTTGGTTTAATTGGACACCTTTAGTCTTTCTGTGATCTACTTTAGAGACACTCTTTAATACTGCAGTAGGACCTTTTTTATCCATACCCACATAGGGAGAAATACCACCATCTCCTAAAACTTCCCCTTGCTTTCTACCATAAGGTAATGCTCCAATAAATGGTGCAAGGGTTGCATATAGAGATACAGTTTGTGGTAATGGAAGGGGACGACTACCATCAATATATTGAATTTCCTGTAGGAGGTTATAGTTCATTTCATAATATCTTCTCATCCATTTATCTACATAATCATCATCATTTCCAAACTTAGGTGCTGCAAGAAAATCTCTTCTCATTTTATCATAGCCTTCCCAATTCGCTCTAAGCGCCTTTACTAAATCTTCCATGGTATACTTCTTTTCTTCAAATATTAATTTTTCTATAGCTGCAAAAGAGTCTGCGATATCAGAATTGTGCATCATATTGCTCCATGGGTTTGGATAATCCAGATCTTCCATAGCATCAAGACCTTTTTCTACACAAGCATCATCTAATATGGAAACAAAAGGGCTTTGCAAATATTTACCTTCCATATATCTGGTAATATCTCTTGCTCTGGCATGTATCCTTGCTGCATATCTACATTGTGTTTCAAAAGCTTGCCATATTTCTTCTATATTTTTAAATTTTGTAGGATCTCCTGTGTGAGGTCCTATTTGCATTTGAGTATATGAATAATCAAAACCGTCACTTAATGCCATTTCAAGACATTTGGATGACACATATTCATAGCCACCACCTTGAGTTCTTGTCTTTTGAGTTCCATATCTTTGGGATCTTCCAGGAGACATACATAATTGTAATGCCCATAAAGCCGCTTCTTCTCGTGGTACATTGAAATAATATTCAAGTTGCCATTTCTTTATATTATGATTAAAAATAGCAGGGAATCCGAATCCTCTTCTTATACATTCAAAAACTAATCTTTTTGTTTTTATATTTACATTTGGATGCCAACGAAATCCTAGAGATGGTTCTGGGGTTGCCATATTAATAGCTGCTTCTAAAATAAGATCAGTAACTTCATTGCATATATCCCTATCTTCTTCATCAACTCCACCAATAGTTATTATATGAAGGTCATTTGCACCTGGTTGGGCCATTCTGTACGTCCTTCCTTTTGCTACACCTCTTTCACTTACTTTTAGTCTTTCCTCTTCAAGGAGTTCTAAGCATTGTTCTTTTGTAAGAGGTTGCTCTGAATTTTTATCATATATACTTTTTTGATAATATGGCCAAAGTATATGATCTTCAAGATGTGCATATCCAGATGCGTATCTTTCATATGTATGTCCTATCATCCATGCAAAATATTTTGCCTGCATAGCATCCCAAAAACCACGTGCTGGTTTTGCCATACAATTCCAACATACATCAGCTATTTTTCTCAATTCTTCTCTCCTCCATTCAGGCACATCAGGAAAACGGTCTGGATTATCAGCTATTATTTTTGCAAGACGAGCATATCTCTTTGACCAAGTAATAGCTGCTTTAGCTGCAATAATTTGAGCTCTCCAATTATCTATTTTATGAATCATATCCCCAACTTTTGGACCTTCATAGGGCCGATTCACATCATGGTGTAAAACCTCATCAAAGGCTTTATCAATTTTATCCTGACAAATTTGTATCCTTTTTTCTAATCCATCTTCAAATAGAGTTCTGTAAGGTATGTTCATGCTCATATATACTAATACAAAAGGAAATGGTTCCATTGTGGTATAGCTATATCCTACTTGTAGTTCTTCTTTTTTAAAATATGCTTCACATTTTCCTTGTAGACATCTTGGTTTCCACCATTCTGCTATTTCTCTTGCTTCATCTTTAAATTCATCAGGCATAAGATCACTTTCTATTATATCTATTGTAGCATTATAGCCCATATCTGGATATAAACATACCCAATCAGGATTTTCAGCATGATATCCTACTAAAATCTCCTCGTCCTGAATAATACAGGGATGTTCTTTGGCACTTACCTCTAAGAATTTTGCCCTTTTAATAACTTCAGGTTGCCCTTCATTTTCTTTATACGCCTTTGTAATAAGACGCATTCTCTCTATCCCAGCCTTTGTATCAGGATCTATATATTCTCCTGCTAAAACGTGTTTCCACCTACATCTTGCCTTTAATCTTTTCATTCTCTCAGTACTGGGCTCTCTTTTTTCTAATTTATCAAAATGCCTAAGTTTTCCTTCGTCTCCCATGATTACCCTCCTTTTTGGTTAGTTAAGACCCTATTTATATTTTTTAGTACCATGGTTCCCACCCCCCTTTTTATTTTTTCAGTCTAACCCTTTTAGTTTTTTTATGTCAAACAAAACTTCACTTAGAGAAAGCTATGTTTTAAGATTATTTTGTATTTTAATTCTATCCATTTTTGAAGTTCAATTCAACAAAAAAATATATGGAAATATTTTTATAGACAAAGGAAATTTCTTGACTGAATCAAGAAATATAAGATATTTTTTAAATCTAAATTAAATTCAAACAATACAAAAAGGGCTGTGAATATGAAATATACAAAGACCGATAATGAACACGCTTCTAATAAGAAAAAAGAGATAGTCAAGGCTGCTCAAAAAGTTTTAGCTACAAAAGGCATATCGGATAGTAGTATTTCTGAAATTGCTAATATGGCTGGAGTTACTGATTCTATTATATATCATTATTTTAAAAATAAAGAAGATCTTTTATTTTGGGCTTTAGCTGACAGAATGCGCGATATAACTGATGAGTTGAAGTTACATTTAGAAGGGATACTCGATCCTGTGTCAAAGTTGGGCAAAATGATTTGGTATCATTTATATATATATGATCTTCATCCAGAAGATACAAGGGTTTTGAAAAATCTCCTATTTGAATGTCGTTCAAGAAAAAGCTTTTATTCTCATGAAGGATATAAGGTATTAAGGAGTTATACAGGTATATTAATGAGGATTTTAAAAGAAGGCATAGATAGAGGTATTTTTAATAAATATATGAACCCTGTTTTAGTTAGAGATATAATATTTGGGCTTTTAGATGAAGAGTCTCTTTCATGCTATGCAGCCCATGATATAGAAAAAACAATGCCTGATTTTCCAGATATAATAGAATTGGTTCTTTCTATGGTCTTGGATTCGTTTAAAGATGTGGATGAAGGAGATAAAAGGTTAAAGATAATAAGGGCTGCAGAAAAGGTCTTTGCAGAAAAAGGTTTTGATTCAGCTACTATGTCAGAGATTGCAGAAATTGCAGGTGTTGCTGAAGGGACCATATATACCTATTTTAATAATAAAAAAGATCTCCTACTTAGTTTGCCTATTGAGAGATTTAAGTATTTTAGAGAAGGTACAAAAGAACTTTTTGATATTAAAGATACATTAAGAAAATTAAGGCGTTTTATACGTTATCATTTTGCTATTTTTTTAACTAACAGAGATTTTCTTAAAACTTTTTTATTAGATATAAAGTTAAATAGACAGTTTTATGAATCTTCTGCATATAAAGAATATTTAGCATATATGAAAGTTTTAGATCCTATATTAGAAGAAGGAAAAAAGAAAGATATATTTAGAACTTCGGTAAATAATAGAGTTTTCAAGAATCTTCTCTTTGGAGGTTTCACCCATTTAACTACACGTTGGTTTATCCTCCAAACTGCCAGGGCTATTGATATGATGGAAGAAGTAGATCAATTTGTTTATCTTCTTTGCGATGCTGTTATAAGAAAAAATTCTATAATATATGAATTTAAGGACAGAATAGTTACTTCAAAAAAAACTTGACATATATATTGAGGCATGTTTGAATTTTACTCAAATACCTGAAAAAATGAATTTAGTTCAAAAGGAGGCTATTATGGAAGATAAGAAAAAGAATCACCAAGAAGAACAAAAAGGGGATACTGTATTTTTTCATCCTGATTTGCTGGGAGTTCCGAATAATGGTTCTCTTCCATATCTCAAGGGGTATAAATGTAAAAAGTGTGGAAAGCTTGATTTTCCAAAGCCTGTTATTTGTACTGAATGTTGGGGAGAAGAGTTTGAAGTGGTTCCTTTAAGTAGGAGAGGGAAATTGTATGCTTTTTCTGAGCTTTATGTGGGTCCTCCGGGTTATGGGCAAGAACTTCCCTATATTATAGGTTATATAGATTTACCAGAAGGAATTAGAGTATTTGCACAATTAGAGGGAAAGCCTGGAACATATAAATGTGATGATGAAGTAGAACTTACTATTGGTCCTATTAGAAAAGATGAAGAAGGTAGGACAGTTATTAGTTATAAATTCAAAAAAGTAGAGAATTAAAATTATCTAATAGGAGGATAATATGAAGTTGGATAGAGAAGTATATATAGCAGGTGTGTCGGAAACAAAGTTTGACCGTCACAATATTGATTTTGATGTATTAGGAAGAAGAGCGGCCTTGGAGGCTATGAAAAATTCTAATATTGATAAACCTGGTATTGTGCAGAGCGCTTATGTAGGAAATGTTACAAATGATATGGTTACAGGGCAAACAGTGCTCAAAGAATTAGGCATGTTAGGCAAACTTCCGGTAATAAATGTTGAAAGTGCATGTTCTGCTGGTGCAATGGCAGTTTATAGTGCTGTTAAAGATGTTGCAACAGGACTTGCAGATATAGCCCTTGCAATAGGAGCTGAAAATCATACTTTACATAGACAACGGGGTGCTGGCTTTAGGCCAAGAGAAGGTGATATAGAGACAATTCAAGGCGCTGTAATGACAGGAAAATACGCTATGAGAGCTACAAGATATATGTATGAGACAGGCTGTACCATAGAAGATCTCGCTCTTGTCACAGTGAAGAACAGGAAACATGCTAAAAATAATCCTTTTGCATGGATTAAAGGAGATATTACTGTGGAAGAAGTGGTAAATTCTAGGATGATCGCATATCCATTAACTCTTCAAATGTGTTGTGGAATTACTGATGGTGCAGGAGCAGTGGTAGTTTGTAGCAAAGAATGGATAAAAAAACTTGATATAGAAAAGCCAGTTAAAGTTGTAGGCGCAGTTGTATGCTCTGGCCCTTATAGCAATCAAACTGATAGGGATATTACTGGTGATGATATTGTGGAACTTGCAACTAATCAACTTTATGAAGAGACAGGAATGGGACCTGAAGATATAAATATTATAGAACTTCACGATGCCTTTACTATTGCAGAAATCATATATTATGAATGTTTCAGACTTTGTAATAAAGGAGATGGTTTTAAGCTTTTAAAGGAAGGACAGACTACTCATGGTGGAAGGTATGTCGTGAATCCAAGGGGTGGGATGTTATCGTATGGACATCCTATTGGAGCAAGCGGCGCTGCTCAGGTAGCAGCGTGTGTAAAGCAAATGCGTGGTGAATGTCCAGGTTATCAAGTAGAGCCTTATCCAAAAGTAGCAATGACACAGGTTACAGGTGGTGGGCTTTCAGGTACAGAACATGCTGCATGTACAATGCATATGCTTATAAAGGCATGGTAATTTAAAGAAAGGAGGGATAGGCATGTCTTTTTTTGTAGCAAAAAATAGAGTTGCACTTATCGTGGGTGCCTCTGATTCTATAGGAGAAGCAATGGGAATAAGATTAGGAAAGGCAGGAGCTAATGTTGTGTTAATAGATTCAGATTCTGATAAAGTTGAGACAGTGGTAAAGAATATAGCTAATTCAGGGGTAAATGTGGAAGGCAAGGTCATAGATATAAACGATCCAAATCAAGTTGAAGATGTAGTAAAAGCTATATCAGATAAATTTGGTTCTATAGATATATTAATTAATGCAGTAGATTATATAAATTGCACACCTATAACAGGTGCATCTATAGATGATTGGAATGCAGCTATTAATAATAACCTGGTTCCCATGTTTCTTTTTTCTAAATATATTATACCAAAGATGCAGACAAAAAAATATGGAAGGATTGTTAATATTAGTGAAATTACATATCTTGGTATGCCAGGTACTTCTAATTATGCAGCAGCAAAGTCTGGAATATTTGGCTTTACAAGGGCATTGGCTCTTGAGTTAGCAAAAGATGGAATTACTGTTAATACAGTTGTAAAAGGGGATATAAATGTCCAAAGAAAACAACTTTCAGAAGAAGAACTGCAAAGAACTACTGCCGCTATTCCTGTTAAGAGATTAGGCATGCCAGAGGACATAGCCTATGCAGTATCATATTTTGTTTCTGATAAAAGTAATTATACCACAGGACAGACATTTTTTGTTTGTGGTGGTAAAAGCATATATTCATCAATGTCTATTTAGATAAGGAGGGGATAGCATGGGAATTCAAGGTAGAGTAGCTTTAATAACAGGTTCAGGGAGTGGGATAGGTAAACGGACGGCCGAGCTTATGGCCGAAAACGGAGCAAAAATAGTAATAAATGATGTTGTATCAGATAAAGTTGAAGAAACAGTAAATGAATTTAAAGCAAAAGGTTTACAGGTTATAGGGGAAGTATGTGATATTACAAACAAAGATGCTATTCAGAGAATGGTGGAAAATATTGTAAAAGCATTTGGAAAGATAGATATATTGGTAAATAATGCTGGAATGGAAAGAGCTGGAGCCTTGCGTAAATTAACAGAGCAGGATTGGGATGTTACTATTAATGTAAATTTAAAAGGCGCATTTTTATGTAGTCAAGCTGTTCATGGATATATGGTAGAAAACAAATTTGGAAGAATAATAAATATTGCATCTCGTGCATGGCTTGGTGGGCCGGGACAAGCTCCTTATTCATCGGCAAAAGCTGGCATGGTTGGTTTAACAAGGACATTGGCATTAGAGTTGGGTAGAAGAGGAATAACTGTAAATTGTATAGCGCCTGGTCTTATTGATACACCATTATTTCAGGCCTTGCCTGAAAAAAATAAAAAATTTTTACTTTCAAAACAGCCCACAGGAAAACTTGGCACTGTAGATGATGTGGGTAATGCAGTAATGTTTCTTGCGGATGAAGAGGCATCATTTATTACAGGACAAGTTCTTTATGTATGTGGAGGAAGGAGTCTATTTTCTGGCTAAATTTAGAAAAGGGGTAAAAAGATGGAACAAAAAGACAAACTCCTTGATTCTTTAAATGATATAAGGGTTATTGATTTTACTGGAGAACTGGGTCCGTATGCGGCCAAGCTTTACGTAGGCTTTGGGGCAGACGTTATCCATGTAGAACCTTTAACAGGGGATCCATTAAGAAAGATAGGCCCTTTTTATAAAAATAAACCTGGTAAAGAGAGAAGTCTTCAATTTCTTTATTACAATGCTGGAAAAAGAGGTATAGTATTAGATCTCAATAAAGATAAAGGAAAAGAAATTTTTATAAAATTATGTGCTACTGCTGATATTTTATTTGAAAGCTGTGTCCCTGGTTATCTTGGCTCTTTGGGTCTTTCCTTTGAGATATTAAGCTCTCATAATCCAAAACTTGTTCATGTTTCCATTACCCCTTTTGGCTCTTTTGGCCCATATAAGGATTATCCTGGTAGTGATATCACATGTTCTGCATTAGGTGGTTTTTTATACTTAGGAGGGATTGATAATGACAAACCTGTAAGGGCTCCAGATAATCAAGCATATAGAATGGCTGAAGCATATGCTGCTGTAGGCAGTGCTTGTGCTCTTTATTTTGCTCGAAAGACAGGTATAGGTCAACATGTTGATATTTCATGTATAGAGGCTGTTGGTATGGCATTAGAAAATGCGGCTCAATATTGGGACTTAGAAGGAAGGCTACGTAGAGGTAGGGGTAGAGAAGCAGGTACGGCTACTGTTCATCCGTGTAAAGATGGATATGTAGTTATTGTAGCTATTATGGGTAAGAATAAGCGTATGTGGGATACGTTTGTAGAATGGATGAAAAAAGAAAATGTAGAAGAATGGGAAGTATTTGATGATGAAAAATGGATAGAACCTTCTTATAGATTTACAGATGAGGCTTATGAAACATTTTGTCGTATATTTGAGCGATATACTATTCAGCACACAAAACAATATTTGTATGAATCTGGTCAAGCTGCCAGAGTGGCTATTTCTCCAGTAAGCAATGGTAAAGATCTTTTGGAAAATCCTCAGCTAACATATCTTAATTATTGGCATAAATTATATCATGATAATTTACAGGGGGAGATATTGTATCCTGGACCTCCTTATGAATTGAGTAATTTAAAATGGCGCTTAGGGAATCCTGCTCCTCGTTTTGGCCAACATACAGAGGAAATACTTAAAGAACTGGGCTATACAAATCAACAGATAAAGGCATTGGCAAAAGAGGAGGTAATATATGTTGCAAAATAATGTATGGAAAAAGGTCCTTGAGGGAATAACAGTGTGTGATTTTACATGGGTGGGCGCAGGCCCTATAACTACAAATGTTTTAGCTCAATGTGGTGCAGAAGTTATAAAAATAGAAAGTAAAACAAAGTTAGATATACTTAGATTAGGTGGGCCTTTTAAAGATGGAATAGCTAAAGGAATAGAGAGAAGTGGATATTTCTCTAATAGAAATCCAAATAAAAAATCTATTGCTTTAAATATGAACCATCCAAAAGCAAAGGAGGTAGTAACTCGTCTTATAAAAAAGAGTGATATTATTGCTAATAATTTTCGTGTTGGACAAATGGAAAAATGGGGGCTTGGATGGGAAGATGTTAAAAAAATAAACCCCAAGATTATATATGTTACCATGAGTCTTCAGGGAACAAAAGGTCCTCATAAAGACTACATGGGATTTGGAGTAAACTTGAATGCCCTTTGTGGACTTACTGCTCAAGCTGCTTTTAAAGGGCAAAGGCCTTTTGGTACAGGTACTAATTATACTGATCATGTTATGGTTCCTACTCATACGTTATTTGCAATAATAGCTGCGTTATTACAAAGAGAAAAAACAGGACAAGGTCAATTAATAGCAGTTTCCCAACTTGCAGCATCTATTGCTATGAAGCCCACAGATATAATGACTTATGCCGCTAATGGTGAGCTTACTGAACCATTAGGGTATAGTGATCCTAATGCAGTACCTCATGGAGTATATACTACCTTAGGATATAGAAAATGGATTGCAATAGCGGTTTTTACAGAAGAAGAATGGCATGCTTTTAAAAAAATAATGGGGAATCCTGAATGGGCAGAATCTCCTAAATTTTCTAATTTTGAGAATAGAAAGAAAAATGAGGATGAATTAAATATCAGAATAGAGGAATGGACTAAATGGCAACATGCGGAGATATTAATGGAAAAACTTGTAAAAGTAGGTGTGAAAGCAGGTATAGTAAATGATGCCAGGGGTGCTATAGAGAACAGACACCTAATAAAAAGAAAGTTTTGGGTATACTTAGATCATCCAGAGATGGGTATTAGTTTATATAATAGAGCTCCTATAATTTTTTCTAAAACTCCTTTACAACTTAGAACATCTGCTCCTCTTTTAGGCCAGCATACAAGAGATATATTAATAGACTTTCTTGGATATTCAGAAGATGAAGTTACAAAAATGGCTAAAGATGGGGTTTTAACTTAAGCACAAAGGAGGATTATATGGATTTTGCCATTTCTGAAGAATTTATGATGTTAAAAGAAGCTATGAGAGAATTTGTAAATAGAGAAATGATGCCTCTTGAAAAGGTTTTATTAGAAAGAGAGCTTAGTTTATGGATAAAGCCTGGATCTCTTATACCCGAAGAAGATCATAAAAGACTTATGGAGAAAAGTAGAGAACTTGGATTTTGGGGTATAGATGTGGAAGAAAAATTTGGAGGTCAGGGTTTGGGGATGTTGGCCAAGATATTAGTAACCGAAGAATTATCTAAATGTATTGTAGGTTTTTCTCATCACGCTTTTAACTTACCTCCTGATTCTCCTAATCTATACTATCTTAATGAATGTTGTAATGAGAAACAAAGAGAAAAATATTTTGTGCCCTATTGTAAAGGTGAGGTAGATTCTGCTATGGCAGTAACTGAGCCTGATGCTGGGTCTGATGTTAGTGGAATAAAGACAAAAGCAATAAGAAAGGGTAATAAATGGATAATAAGTGGTAGAAAGACTTTTATAAGTAAATGTGACTATCCAAATCTTTTTTTTATTCTTATAGCTGTTACTGATCCAAGTGCTCCAAAGACAGAAAGATTTACTGCCTTTTTACTAGATA
>CAZMNC010000081.1:0-15026 GCA_964567535.1 uncultured Desulfobacterales bacterium
ATAAGGAAGCACTTTTTAATGGTTATCCTGAAGGAGCTAAGGATAAAGGGATAAAGCTTGTCAGTGACCATGGAAGTCAGCCTACAAGTAGAAGTTTTATGAAATTCTGCTCTGAGCTTGGTATAAAGCAGATATTTGCAACTTATAATAATCCTAAAGGAAATGCTGAAACTGAAAGGATGATAAGAACTATTAAGGAAGAAGTTATCTGTACTCATAAATTTGATAGCTTACAGGAGGCAAAGACAAAGATAAAGGAATTTATCCAGTTTTACAACAGCAGCTATCCTTATACTTATGGAAGAAAAGCCTTTTTCTTTAACCATCTTCTTTGTTTGCTTATGCATTTTTCAGCACATGAGATAAAAAATCTATTTCCACCTGAAGTGGACCTATTTTTTTGTATGCTTTTTCAAGTTCACTCTCAAGTCTTGTTGTATCTTTGCCCCTTTCAAATATAAGATGGGATTTACTAATAAACTGCTTTCTCCAGTTTCTTACCTGTTGAGGATGAATACCATATTCAGATGCAATTTGAGATATGGTCTTGTCTGCCTTTATAGCCTCAAGGGCTACTGTTGCTTTAAATTTGGCTGTGTACTTTTTGTTCATTGGATCCCCCTCCTTATTTTAGTTGTTAAATATTTTACCTGGCCCAAAAATTGGGGTCCACTTCACACTAAATTAAGGAGGGAATCCGTGGTAAATATATCTATACCTATCTACGGAACAGCCTTGCTTTTTTCTTGACTTTTTGACAAGATTTAAACAAAATACTGTTAGTTGTTGGGGGATCGTTCAATTGGCAGGACGACGGGTTCTGGCCCCGTTAATGGAGGTTCGAGTCCTCCTCCCCCAGTCTTTTATATGGTCCCATCGTCTAGCGGTCTAGGATACCGGCCTCTCACGCCGGCGACATGGGTTCGAGTCCCATTGGGACCGTAATTTATTTACCCCTTGGTCTCAATTAATGGATCAAGGGGATTTTTGATAGGGGTAAAAAATGCTTTCAATACGTGATTGGATGAAAGGAATGGCACTTTTTTATTTGATGATCTTATTTATTATTTCCATACCTATAATAGTAGTATTACTGGTTTTAGGTATAAAAACAGTATTCAGTTTAAGATATTGGATAATAGCCATAGGCTTATTTATGTGTTGTTTTGGAGTATTTATATTGTATAGACGTAGAAGAAGGTATAAGAAAATTTTAAATGAAAATAAGCAAGATATATTGAATATATTAGAATATGCAATGAAGTCAGGTCAAAATGTAGATATTTCCTTTATGGGAGGATTGGTAAAAATATCTTATAAAGCATCAAATTCAAAGATAAGACAGCTTTCTTCTGGTAACAAAGAAGTATCTTTGATTTCTCAACCTATTAATAATAATTAATTTAATAATAATTAATGAGTTTTATGAATAGCAAGCAATTTAAGTCTTTGTATCTTTATTATTAGTTAAATGCTCTATATACCATTCTATTTTTCGACATATGCCTCTAATAATTTGAACCTCTTTCGCTTGCAAAGGATATCTAGATAGCATACGGCGTATATTAAGCATCCAGTGTTCTGGATTTTTTGGATCAATAAAACCTATTTTTATTAAAGCTCTTTTTAAATGACTATACATTCCTTCTAATTCGAATTTGTTAGCCAAACGAGGGATATATGAAATCATGGTTTCTTCTTCTATATTAGTTATATATAATTCATAGCATATTATCATAACAGCTTGAGCAAGGTTTAATGAGCTAAGATTAGCAGTTGGAATATTAACTATAGTATGACAGTATTTTATTTGTTCATTTGTTAATCCTTTGTCTTCTCTCCCAAATAATATTGCTATTTTATTTTCTTGAGATATATTAATAAGATCCTTAGCTAATTTTTTTGGTGTACTTAAAACAGGTCTATTTTTTCCTATTCTGGCTGTTGTTCCCACCAAATAATTATATCTTCCAACTGCGTCTAAAAGGTTATCTGATATTTCCATTTCTTCTAATATAAGAATAGAATTATGGGTTGCTGTTTTCATTATAATAGATATATCATAATTAGCTGGGTTTACTATTATTAGTTTTTTTAATCCCATATTATTCATTGCTCTGGCAACAGAACCTATATTTTCGGGAATTTGAGGTTCTACTAATACAATAGCTATATTTTCTAACTTAATCTTGCCCATTTATAAGAATCCTTAATACTTCTGCTATTAATTCCTCACTATCAAATGAAAATGTCACAGTTCCATGTTTTATTTCAAAATATGTCAGATTACAATTATATTCATGAGCTACATCTTCTAATAACTTTTTAAACTTAACTACTTTTGGATGGTTAAAATCATCTATATCTGGAGAGAATAGATCTACTTCTATGTATCCATATTCGTTCATTTCTGACTTTTCAACAAAAATGGAATTTCTTTTAAAATAGGAAATATATCCTTTTTATTATTTATTATCTCATACAAGAATTTTCTTCTACCAAAAGAAATCCTTTTAAATCCCCATATACAACGATTTATTACATCATCCAGAGAGTTCCTTTGCGCATAAATGATGAGATTTGTATCAAAAAAAGATAAACTATCAGCATCTTTAATAAGATCAGCCTTTTCAGATCCACCATTTTCATGATTTGCTACAAGAAATTCTATTTCTTTTATTGCTTCTTTGCAAATATTATGCTTTTTCATTATACAAGACAATATTTTTGCACTATTTACAGCATGTGCTACTTTAAATGTCTCAAAATCAGGAAAATTATCTTTTTTAACTCTCTTTTCAGATATTGCTCTTTCTATATCATGAGCAAAAGCTGCTAACTTAAGGATTGGGTCTGGTTTTTTAGGAGACAACTTTAAAAGCCAATAAAGGGTATTTTTAGCATGAATAGGATCTTCGGGTACAGAAGACCTTTTGATTATAGTTATCACATCTATCCATACAGGACGAAGCTTTTCTCCTATAATCATGAAAAGCTTTAGATATGTCCTTGATGTTGATATAGGACTTTTATTCTTCTTATGTTTTCAATATTCATAATAATAGCAATAAATAAAAGCGTAAGAAATACTCGATCTATTAATGCACCAAGGAATATTATCATTACCCGGATGTCTCTTCCTATTCTAATAAATTTCTTATCTCTTATTTTTTTGAATTCTTTTTGCATAAATTGATCATACTTGTCAGCCATATAACTATTTACAAAAGAACCTATCATAGCAAAAAATCCAGTAAATAATACAGGAATAGGATTTTTTGGATTATACGCATATATAGTAAGCCCAAATAAAAGAAAGGCATCTGCATATCTGTCCAATATAGCATCTAACCATGCCCCAAACTTAGATGATTGGAATTTCAGTCGAGCTATCTCACCATCACATCCATCTATAATTGAGGAAATCTGTGCTAATAAACCTCCAAAAATAAGATAAGTATATTTCCCTAACAGAAAAGTAAAAGAAGCGAGTATTGATATCAAAAATGAAAAAAAAGATATCTTATTGGGAGTAATACCCGTGTTTATAAGATGTTTTGTTATTTTTGCAGATAATCTTCTATTTATATATTTAGAAATAGGACCATCTGTCTCCTTTTTGCTCATTATCTCTAAAAGTAATATTTCAGCTTTTTTATATGCTTTATAATCGTCTATATCTATCCAAAATGCCTGTTGTCCAGCATCTATTGCCTTTGCTATACCTTTTTTTGCAAGAATTTTTATAGCTCCTGACAAAGAAAAATCTTTAAATTTATTTATACTTTCTTCTACTGCATCAAATATAACAGGCGAACATAAAAACAGCCCTGTATCATATCCATTATAAGGTATTAAATCTTTACCTATGTCTTTAATGTTTGAGTCTTCAACCAATACCTTTGTTGCTTCTTGTTTGTTTATAAATGGATTATTTATTCTGAAATCCACACATAATGCTATTTCATTATCTCCTATTTTACTTTCAAGAAGTTGAAAAACAAGAGCTTCGTTAAATATATGATCACACATACACAATAAAAATTTTTCTTTTATTGCTTTCTTTGCTTTTAGTACAGACAAACCATTTTCCTTTTCCCAATCTTCATTTAATATAAAATTAATATTTATATTCTTTTTCTTAGAAAATTGATCTAAAAATTTTTTTACTATTTTAGCTTTATAACCAACTACAATATAAAAATCTTTTATACCACATTTATAAAGGGTTAAAATAACTCTTTCAATTAAGCTAAGTCCTAATAATTTTATAATGGGTTTGGGCTTACCCATATTTGATAATCTACTGCCTTTCCCAGCTGCCAAAATAAGGCATTTCATGCTTTTTTAATCCTCCCCAGTACCAGCAATAAAGGCCTCCACCATTTGATATGCTTCATCATCGGTAAATTGCTTAGGAGGATGTTTCATAAAATATGCAGATGGAGAATATAAAACTCCACCTTTGCCTCTATCAATTGCCAATTTGCAGCATCGTATTGCATCAATCACAACTCCTCCAGAATTTGGAGAATCTTCTACAGATAGTCTAAGCTCTAAATTTATAGAAATATCCCCAAATATTCTTCCCTCCATACGGATAAAACAGACTTTGTTATCTTTTTGCCAAGCTACCCAATCACTTGGGCCTATATGAATATTTTCATCCTCTAATCGTTCTTCACCCAATTGAGATTGAACAGCTTCTGTTTTTGAGGTCTTTTTAGATTTTAATCTGCTTCTATCTAACATATTCAGAAAGTCAGTATTTCCTCCTGTGTTTAATTGGTAAGTTCTATCTAACTTTACACCTCTCTTTCTAAATAAGTTCGCTAATACCCGATGTACTATGGTAGCCCCTATTTGGGATTTAATATCATCTCCTATTATAGGAACTTTTTTTTCAGCGAACCTCCTTGCCCAATCAGGATCACTCGCAATAAATACGGGCATACAATTTATGAATCCTATACCCGCTACAAGAGCACATTCTGCATAAAATCTCGTTGCTTTTTCAGAGCCAACAGGAAGATAGTTTAGCAATATTTCTGCACCTGATTCTTTGAGAATTTTTACTATATCTTCTTGAGAAGGTTCTTTTTCATCTGCCACTACAAAGGTGTATCTTTCATCATAATTTTTCATATGAGGAGCAACTCCATCTAATACTTTACCCATTTTTACAGTAATGCCTTTTTTCTTAATATCTGGAAATATGTTTTTTGTACAATTAGGTAATTGAAAAATGGCTTCTGAAATATCTCTGCCTACCTTTCTTTTATCGATATCAAATGCTGCTACAATTTCAATATCTCCTGGTTTATATCCCCCGATATCCCAATGCATAAAACCTATAGCCTCATTTTGACCTTTATGCCTATAATATTCTATCCCTTGGATTAGAGCACTTGCACAATTTCCAACCCCTACAATGGCAATCTTTATCCTCTGACTATCCATACCATATCCCTCCTTCTATATTAAGTGAGATTAATTTATTTTATTCCATTCCTTTAAAAGACGTTCTAACCATTTATTGAAAGAAAGATATCTATCTGTTTTATAATCATAACATTCACCCAAAACTTTATTGTTACCAACTTCCTCTTCATGTTTTGCCCGTTGGAGAAGTATCTCTTTAATTTCTTCCTTAGAATATCCTAATTCTTCAGCAAGTTTTTTAATGGCATAAGGATTTCTTGCAATTCCACCTAATAGCCACAATGCATTATGTGCAATCTCTTTTATTTTGTCTGGGTCCAGATTTAACTCTTTTGCTAAATATAAAGCCCTAACCCAGTTTCCTCTATTAACTTCTAATTCATACTCTTTTTTTTTAGAATCCATTATAAAACTTAAAAAACATGCTTTAAATGTCAATATTTAGGTTCCTATTTCCCATGATGCAAGATATTTTTGTTGTTCTGAAGTTAATACATCAATTTCTACTCCCATAGATTTCAATTTAAGTCTCGCAATTTCGTTATCCACGTCTTCTGGTACAGCATATACCCTTTTTTCCATAGCATGATGATTTTTTACTATGTATTCTGCACATAGTGCTTGATTAGCAAAACTCATATCCATAACACTTGAAGGATGCCCTTCAGCAGCAGCTAAATTAATAAGTCTTCCCTCCCCTAATAAATATATTTTTCTACCATTTTTTAGTTTAAATTCTTCAACAAAATCTCTAATTTTCCTTTTTTGAATAGTTATTTCTAATAAAGAATTTTTATCTATTTCTACATCAAAGTGTCCCGAATTAGCAAGGATAGCCCCGTCTTTCATATTCAAAAAATGTTCTTTTCTTATTACATTTATATCTCCTGTTACAGTACAGAAAAAATCTCCTATAGATGCTGCTTTTGCTATAGACATAACCTGAAATCCATCCATAACCGCTTCTAACGCCCTAAGTGGATTAACTTCACATATAACTACATGAGCTCCCATACCTCTTGCTCTATTTGCAACCCCTTTTCCACACCATCCATATCCACACACTACAAATGTGCTTCCAGCAATCAGTCTATTAGTGGATCTTATTATACCATCTATTGTACTTTGACCAGTACCATACCTATTATCAAATAAGTGCTTTGTATTTGCATCATTTACTGCAATGACTGGAAATTGAAGAACTCCAGCCTTTTCCATGCTTCTTAATCTAATTACTCCTGTTGTCGTCTCTTCTGTACTCCCCATTACATTATAGATAAGCTCTTCTCGTTCTCTCTGAGATAAAGATCTTCCCCATTCCATAATAGATTTTTCTACATTATCCCATTTTTCTATCGCTATGAAATGAAGTGAACTTACAAGATCTGCCCCATCATCCATTGTTAAATGAGGTTTATGCTTTAAAGCAGATAGTATATGCTCATAATATGTAATATTATCTTCCCCTTTTATAGCAAATACAGAAATTTTATCATGCACTACCAAAGAAGCAGCCACATCGTCTTGGGTAGATAAAGGATTTGAAGCACATAACACAATATCTGCTCCGCCTGATTTTAAAGTACTAACTAATGCAGCAGTTTCTGTTGTTACATGGAGACAAGCTGATATTTTTATCCCTTTAAGAGGTTTTTCTTTTGAAAAACGTTCTTTTATGCTTGATAAAACCGGCATACTCATTAACGCCCATTCTCTTCTAAGAGCCCCTTTCTCTGCAAGCTTTATATCCTTAATATGATGATCCATCTTTTATCTCCTTATTTATATAATTTTGTTATATATAATTTGTTATTTCACAGCATTTTTTATAGAGTCTACTGCATCCAATTTTTCCCATGTAAACTCGGGAATTTCCCTACCAAAATGTCCATAATTAGAAGTCTTTCGGTAAATAGGTCTCCTTAAGTTCAATCTTTCTATAATAGCTGCTGGTCTAAAATCAAATTCCTTTTTTATTATTTCTAATATTTCTTCACTTGGTATAACTCCTGTACCATAGGTGCTTACATTCATAGAGATAGGTTCTGCTTTTCCAATAGTATATGCGACCTGAATTTCGCATCTCTCTGCAAGACCTGCAGCTACAATATTCTTTGCTACATAGCGACACATATATGATGCGCTTCTATCTACTTTGGAAGGATCTTTTCCAGAAAAGCATCCTCCACCATGATATCCAAATCCTCCATATGTATCCATTATTATTTTTCTTCCAGTAAGTCCACAATCTGCCATTGGACCGCCAAGCACAAATCTACCTGTTGTATTTATAAAATATTCTGTTTTGTCATCTATCATATTGGGAGGTATTACTTTTAAAATAACTTCTTCTATAATAGCATCTCTTAGAGTTTCATAATCAACATCTGGATCGTGCTGGGCAGCTATTACAACAGCTTTTACCTTTACAGGTTTCCAATCTATATATTCCACTGTAACTTGAGATTTGCCATCTGGTCTAAGCCAAGGCAATTTCTCAGATTTTCTCACATGGGAAAGTCTCATAGTGAGAGCATGAGCAAGATGAATTGGCATAGGCATAAATGTTTTTGTGTCAGTACATGCATAACCAAACATAAGTCCTTGATCTCCTGCCCCCATTTCTTTAAATAATCCTTTCCCATTAACACCAATTGCAATATCTGGGGATTGTTTATCAATACTAGATATAACAGCACATGTTTCCCAATCAAATCCCATTGCAGAATTGTTATATCCAATATCTCTTATAGTTTCTCTTACTACTTCAGGAAAAGATATATATGCATTTGATGTAATTTCTCCTGCTATCATTGCAAGTCCTGTAGTAACCAATGTTTCACATGCTACCCTTGAATATGCATCTTGTTCTATAAATCTATCTAATATATGATCTGAAATCTGGTCTGCTATCTTATCAGGATGTCCTTCTGTAACAGATTCTGATGTAAATAAAAAATTTCCTGAACTTCTCATTTTATTTCTCCTTTCTAATTATTTTTGAATATAAGTATTGCATTATCTATTAGACGAGCTTTTCCAACATATACTGCCATGGCTAAAAGCGCCTTGTCTTCTATAAATTTTAATTCCTCAAGAGTTTCTGGATCACATATGGATATATATTCTATACTTGTAAAAGGATGGGCTTTTATAAGATCCTCTATGGCCCTTTTAATAAACAAAACATCGTTAATCCCTTTTTTTATTAATGATTGTGCAAGATCTATAGACTTTTTTAAGCATAAAGCAGACTTTCTTTCTTCAGACGATAAATAGGCATTTCTAGAACTCATAGCCAGACCATCTTTTTCTCTTATTATTGGAATCCCAATAATCTTTATATCCATATTTAAATCTTTTACCATCCTTTTTATAACCAATAACTGCTGATAATCCTTTTCTCCGAATACTGCTATATGAGGTTTTGTAATGTTAAATAGTTTTGCCACTACAGTAGTAACCCCATCAAAATGATTAGGTCGAAATACACCACACAGATGCTGAGTTAGTCTTTCCACAGAAACTTTTGTTTGAAATCCTTTAGGATACATATCTTCAACTTCAGGTACAAAGAGTATATCTACACCTATTTGTTTAGCTCTATTAGTATCACCCTCAATGTCTCTGGGATATTTATTATAATCTTCAGATGGTCCAAATTGGATAGGATTGACAAATATACTTACTATAAGTTTATCAGCATATTTTTTTGCAATCTTCATTAGTTCCAAATGCCCATCATGGAAAAATCCCATAGTAGGCACAAAAGCAATAGTATATCCTTTTGCTCTCAATTTATTAGCTTTGTCTTGCATAGAAATAATATTCCTAATAATCTCCATAAGTTATTTCCTTGTTTTATTTTTTAAGAAAAAGACAAGTTTATCTTTTATCATTATCATTTATACTTGTCAAATAAGCAAAGAAAAAGTATTGTAAGAAATATTCAGGGCTATAAATTAAATTTTTTCTTAAATTTAAAGGATTATATAATGCTTTCAGAACAGCAATCTAAAATTGTGAATAGTGTAATATAATCTTTAATAGAGCTAAATTCTTTTAGCAGAAATTACATCTTTAATCTGTTTTATTGACTTTATAACTTCATTTAAATGATTAAGGTTTTTTACTTCTACTGTAAAAAAAGCTATGCCTTTATTATCATCCGTGCTTTCTATTTTAGCATTAATAATATTTGCTTCTTTTTTTGCAATAGCAGCACTTATATTAGCAAGCATTCCCATTTTATTGATACTTAGCACTATCAATTTTGCAGGATATGTTTCATTATCAGATGTTTCCCAAATTATATCAATAAGTCTTTCAGGATCAGCGCTTTTTACTGTTTTACAATCATAACGATGTACTGTTATACCTCTTCCCCTTGTAATAAACCCTATAACTGAATCTCCTGGAACTGGATAACAACATCTTGCCAGATGAGTAACAATATCATCCATTCCCTTTATCTTAATACCTTTTTCTTCGGGCTTTTTTCGTCTTATCTTATCTACTATTTTTGAAACTACTCTAAAAGGAGATACATCTTTAATATCGAGTTTTTGTTTTATTCTGCCAATAATCTGTCTTACAGAAAGACTACCTATACCTATCTGTGCATAAAGATCCTCTATGGATTGAATAGACATATCTTTTGCTATTTCAAATAATAATTCATCTCTTTTATTATCTAATTTTAGATGTTCATGATGTAATGCCCTTTCCAGCATATCCCTTCCTATGGCTATACTTCTTTCTTTTTCATGTTTTCTTAGCCATTGTCTTATTTTTGTTCTGGCTTTTGGGGTTTTTACAAAGTCCAGCCAATCTTTACTTGGATGCTGTCTAGGAGACGTTATTATTTCTATAACTGAGCCACTCTTTAATTTATAACTGAGAGGAACAATCCTACCGTCTATTTTTGCTCCTATACATCTATCTCCAATCTCTGAATGGATACTGTAAGCGAAGTCTATAGGTGTAGCACCTCTTGGAAAAGTTCTTACTTCACCTTTTGGAGTAAATACATACACTTCTTCAGGAAATAAATTCATCTTTATGTTTTCCAAAAATTCTCTTGAATCACTCAATTGTTGTTGAGATTCTATAATTTGTCTAAGCCACGAAAACAGTTTTTCATCTGCCTCCTCACCAGTTTTTCCTTCTTTATATTTCCAATGGGCTGCAATTCCCTCTTCAGCAATTTTGTCCATTTTCCAAGTTCTTATTTGAATTTCCATCTTTTGGGCATATGGTCCAATAACTGTAGTATGAAGAGATTGATACATATTCTCTTTTGGTAAAGATATATAGTCCTTGAATCTTCCGGGGACTTGTTTCCAAATAGAGTGTATTATTCCAAGAGTTTCATAACATTCATTAATAGAATTTACAATGATCCTAAAACCTATAATATCATAAAGCTGATCAATTGGTATATCACGGCTAACTATCTTTCTATATATGCTGTATAAATGTTTTGGTCTCCCTTTTACAGATGCTTTTATATTGGCCTCTGATAGCTTTTTTTTTAATATCTCTTTTACTTCTCTTATAAATTTTTCTTGCTCTTCTTTTCTTTGAGCAACAGCATTTTTAACTCTTTCATACATTTCAGGTTCAAGATAATAAAAAGATAAATCTTCCAACTCTGCTTTTAACCAATAAATACCAAGCCTTCCAGCTAAAGGGGCATATATATCCAGTGTTTCTTGTGCTATAAGTCTTTGTTTTTCTAAACTCTGATATCCCAATGTTCTCATATTATGCAATCTATCTGCCAGCTTCACTAAAATTACTCTTATATCAGATGCCATAGCAAGTATCATCTTTCTTATATTCTCTGCTTGTTTTTGTTCTCTGCTGGAAAATTTTATCTGACTTATTTTGGTTACACCTTTTACAATGTTGCATACTTGTTCTCCAAAAAGCCTTTCTAATTCTTCCTCAGTAGCACTTGTATCCTCTAAAGTATCATGTAAAAGCCCAGCAGAAACACAGACTTCGTCCATTTTCATTTTTGTCAATATGTAAGCAACTTCTAAAGGATGTGATAGATATGGTTCTCCCGAAAGCCTTACTTGCCCCTGATGTGCCTTTGCAGAATATACATATGCCTTTTCTACAAGGCGGATATTTGCCTCTGGATAATAAGTCAAAAGGCCTGATACTATATCATTTAAGCGAATCATATAGTTCTTTTACTTTGTCTATCACATATTTAGATGCATGTTCCAAGGGTATAAGTTCTGTTCTATTGTCGTTTCTGAGTTTTATTTCTAACTTTCCATCTTTTAAAGCTTTTTTGCCTAAGGTTATCTTTAAGGGGATACCTATAAGGTCGGCATCTTTAAATTTAACTCCTGCCCTCTCATTCCTATCATCTATTAATGTATCTATATTGTTTTCTATAAGACTATGATAAATCTTTTCTGACTCTTCTACAACAACTGTTTCATTCATTTGAATTGGAAGAATAATTACTTCAAAAGGGGCTATAGATATTGGTAATATTATGCCATCTTTATCATGACATTGTTCAATGGCTGCTGCTAAGCATCTGCCTACTCCTATACCATAGCATCCCATGATAAATGGCTTTTCAGTTCCATCTTTATCATTGAATGTGGCTTTCATTACTCTACTGTATTTTGTGCCAAGTTTAAATATATGACCAACTTCTATCCCTCTTTTAAATTCAATATTATTTCCACATTTTGGGCATTTATCCTCTCGTGTAACAAATCTTAAATCTGCAAACATATTCACATTAAAATCTCTACCAATATTTACATTTTTGAAATGCAAGTCTTTTTTATTAGCACCTGTAACAAAATTTTTCATATCTTTTAAAGCATAGTCAGCAATTATTTCTATATCTAAACCAACTGGTCCTGCAAATCCAATAGGAGCATTTGTTATATCCTCTACTATATTTTCATCAGCTAATTCTATATTATCTACTCCTAATAAATTTCTGAGCTTTGCTTTATTTAATTCATGATCTCCTCTTATAAGTACCGCTATAGGCTTATTGTCTGCCATGCATATAAGGGTCTTTATAAGCTGCTTAGGGCTTATATTTAAAAAATTACAGACTTCTTCTACACTTTTTATGTCAGGAGTCTGTATTTCTTGAAGTGGAAGAGGGGTTTTTATACTGTTTTTTCTAGTATCAAATGTAGTTTCTGCCTTTTCAAGATTAGCAGAATATCCACAATTATTACATATAACTAACTGATCTTCTCCTGTATCTGCTATAACCATAAACTCATGCGAGTAAGATCCTCCTATTGTTCCTGTATCTGCTTCAACCATGACAAATTTAAAGCCGCATCTATGAAATATTCTGTGATATGTATCCATCATTATATTATAACTTTTATTTGCTCCTGCCTCGTCTGCATCAAAACTATATGCGTCTTTCATTATAAATTCTCTGCATCTCATTATTCCAAATCTTGGCCTTATCTCGTCTCTAAACTTTGTTTGAATTTGATAAAAATTTACAGGTAATTGTTTATAAGAATGAATTTCATTTCTAACAATAGCAGTTATTATTTCTTCATGTGTAGGACCAAAGCATGCTTCTCTTCCATACCTGTCCTTAAATCTTAAAAGCTCTTTACCATAATATTTCCATCGGCCACTTTCTTTCCATAGCTCCGCAGGTTGAAATGAGGGCATAAGAAGTTCTATTGCACCTGCTTTGTTCATCTCTTCTCTTATGATATTTTCTATTTTTCTTATGCACCTTAATCCCAGAGGTAAGTAAGTATATATTCCAGTAGTTATCTTTCTTATCATACCTGCTCTTAACATAAGTTGATGGCTCACAACTTCTGCTTCAGATGGAAGTTCTTTATATGTAGGTATAAAATATTTAGAATATCTCATTTTTTTTCTCCTTTATCATTTTTTTTACCTCTGTTATAAGAGTCTCTGCGAGCATTTCTTCAGGTACTTTTCTAACGAGTTTACCTTTTTTAAAAAGTATTCCAGTCCCTTTTCCCCCTGCTACACCAATATCTGCTTCTTTAGCTTCTCCAGGTCCGTTTACTACACAACCCATAATTGCTACTTTTATTGATGTGGTTACATCATTAAGTCCGTTTTCTACTTTTTCTACTAAAGAGAATAAGTCAATCTGACATCTTCCACAAGTAGGGCATGAAATTATTTCTGGACCTCTGTGTCTTAAATTAAGAGCTCTTAGTATTTCATATGCCGCTCTTACCTCTTCAACTGGAGGTCTTGTAAGGGAAACTCTAAATGTATCTCCAATACCTTTTAAAAGTAAATACCCAATAGCAATAGCACTTTTTATAGTTCCTGATATAAGAGTACCAGCTTCTGTAACTCCTAAATGCAATGGATAATCAGTTTTTTCGCTTAGTAGTTCATATGCCTTTATTGTATCTAAAACATTAGAAGACTTTATGGATATTTTTATATTGGAAAACCCCATATCTTCAAAAAAATGAACATTCCTTATAGCACTCTCTACTAATGCCTGAGGCGTGGGATGAGCATATTTTTTTAATAGATCTTTTTCAAGAGATCCAGCATTAACTCCTATTCTAATTGGTATACTAGCAGATTTTGCTGCATTTATTATTTCTTTAATTCCATTCTTTTTAATATTGCCAGGATTTATTCTGATTCCGTCTGCACCTGATTCTATAACTTTTATAGCGAGTTTATGGTCAAAATGAATATCAGCTATAAGAGGAACTTCTGGTATTTCTTTTTTTATTTTTTTAAAGTTTGTTGCGGCATTTTCATCTGGAATAGCTACTCTTACTATTTCACAACCTGCTTTCTTAAGTTCTTTTATTTGCTTTACAGTAGATTCAATATCATTAGTATTGGTATTGGTCATAGATTGAACCGCAATAGGCGCACCATTTCCTATTGGTATGTGCCCTATATATATTCTTTTTGTCTTTTTTCTTCTGTTCATTGTCATATCTTGTTCTCCATCATACTTGTTATTCTTATATTATTATTTATTCTTAGTTGAATAGCTCCTTCTTTATATATTCTATACACTAATACTTTTGATTTTCTTAAAAGTGTATAAAATACATCATAATTTTTATGATATGATCCTAAAATAATATATGCTTTTTTTATCCCATTATGAGATTCAATACAAACATATTTTATTAT
Source organism: uncultured Desulfobacterales bacterium (assembly GCA_964567535.1). Lineage (GTDB taxonomy): Bacteria > Desulfobacterota > DSM-4660 > Desulfatiglandales > JALVZP01 > CAZMNC01. Next base: position 14,617 of record CAZMNC010000081.1, read on the forward strand.
ACTATTCCTGACTTTACTCTTTTTAAATAAAATACTTGTATCTTTATAAGATATCCTGAATAACAAATTTTTTATATGAGGCAGTTCCATTATTACTCCATTTATATTTATCTTCTTTTTTATATATAAGGGCTTTGCATGAAATACATTCTTTATGAAATCTAAATCATGAGAGTTTTTTGAATATATATGTACAATATAATTTACCCTCATTATTTTTGAATGCCACAAAAATGGAGCAATTATTATCTTTGAAACATCACTGCTTGTATTAGATTTGCTAATATTCATAATTATTTTTTTGCCCAATGGAAGTTCTAAAAATACATAGTTTTTTCTTCCAGAATCCAAAAAAGTGATTATCAGATCTTGATTATAGAATATATTTTTTAAATATATAGAAGTATCTA
>CAZMNC010000082.1:0-13424 GCA_964567535.1 uncultured Desulfobacterales bacterium
TTATAGAGGTCAACAATTTTTCATTAAATGATTCTATTATCAATTTAGAAATCAAAATATCCTCAAGTTGCATAATTACCCCTCCTTCCAAGGCCATATTTTTTCTAAGTACTCTAAAGAAGACCAAAATTCCACATCATTATGAACCTCAAGAGTTATTATCGGAGCAGTTTTAATATTTTTTGATATTATCATAAGAAGTGTCTCAAAATCTATTAATCCTTGATCTAATCCTCTATGCTCATCCCAATTTCCAGAATTGTTATGTAAATGTAGTTCCTTTATAAATGGAGACAATGAGATTGCCCATTTATTTAAGGGTATAATACTAAAAATATGTGCATGTGCAGGATCAAAACATAAACCAACATTAGAATATTGAGACAGGTTATTAATAACATAAAGCATATCTTCAGGCCTTTTTTCAAATACATTTTCTAATATAAAAAATATCTTTTTCTCTGCTAAATTTTCAACTATATATCTCCATGTTTGAAGACTATTTTCAAGCCATATATCCTTTACACCTTGATATTTTTTTTCATCAAATCCAGTATGGAAAACTACTGATTTTGCTTTAAAAATAGGTACGATTGAAAGTACTTGCTGAAACCTGAATATTGCTATTTCTCTTACTCTATAATCTGGAGAGCCGGGACAAAGATCCATATAAGGAGCATGAATAGTTACAGAAAGTCCATGATTATGTAATATATTGGATACATAATTATATTCTTTTTCAGAAAACTTATCTAAAGACTCTGCCTCAAAAGATATTTCAGGATTTACTCTATTCTCTATAAATGCATCCAAATATGATTCAATAAGCATATCAAAAGGGATACTTACGTGAATTTTAGAACGAAGATCAATCATCTTTTAATCTCCATGAATTTTAATGCCTCTTTATAGTATAATTCAAAAAATTTGAAAATTAAAAATAGAACATAATAGAATCCAAAATTGACATGAATTGGATGCATTGATATATTCATAGAACTATGAAAAAAAGTATTATATCACCTCTTTGTTCTGCTTTAGTGGTTCCTGGGCTTGGTCAAGTAATAAATGGCCAAATCAAAAAAGGTGTTACCCTTTTCATATTAATAATTATTTTAATATTAGCAGGAGCAGTCGAGATATATAAGCTGTTTAAATTGTCTATTCAAGGACTCGCTATAAATGAACTATATCCGGAAATGGTAATTTCAAAATTTAAAGCCCAAAATCATACTATACTTTGGATACTCTTGTTTATATTTCTCTGTATATGGATCTATTCAGTAATAGATGCTTATATATATGGAAAACAAGTGGATAAAATAGAGGAATCTAATGAGATCTTATCTGATAGATGAAATCAGCCCCTATGATATAAATAAGATAAATGATTTTTTAAAGAAAAATACTATCCCATCTTCTTTAGATAAAATATTTTGGATAAAAATTCCAGATGAATTATTAACAGAAATTCAACTTAAACATACAGAATGTAAACCACATATATGTGCTTTAGAATTAGGCAGGGATTGGATAAAATTAGAGTTATATATAAGAAGCTCCAAAAATATAAAGTGTTCTTGTGCTGGCTACTGCACAACAGAACAAAGAGATTTTGTTATAAGATATGCAAATAAAATGATAGATGAACTTGGAGTGAGAACCTAAAATGAGGAGGCAATTTTATGGACTATAAAGATACGCTGAATCTACCAAAAACGGAATTTCCTATGAAGGCCAATTTAGTAAAAAAAGAGCCAGAAATCTTAAAAAGATGGGAAGCTATAAAATTATATAAATTAATAAGAGAGAGCTCAAAAAATAAACCATTGTTTATATTACATGATGGCCCTCCCTATGCCAATGGACACATACATATGGGTACGGCATTTAATAAGATTTTGAAAGACATAATTATTAAATCCAAACAAATGGCTGGATTTAATGTCCCTTATATCCCCGGATGGGATTGTCATGGGCTCCCAATAGAGCATAATGTAGATAAAGAGTTGGGAACGAAAAAGGCAAAAATGTCAACTGTTGAAATAAGAAAATATTGCAGAGAATACGCTAAAAAATTTGTAAACATACAAAGAGATGAATTTAAAAGACTGGGAGTTATTGGAGACTGGGAAAATCCTTACTTAACAATGAATTATAAATATCAAGCAACAATCATAGAAGAATTTGGAAAATTTGCACTTAATGGTGGTCTTATAAGAAGTAAAAAGCCGATATATTGGTGCATATATTGCAAAACAGCACTTGCCGAAGCAGAGGTTGAATATAAAGAACATGAATCTCCCTCTATATTTGTAAAATTTCCTGTAATATCTGATATGAGTCATATCTCCACTAAACTAAAAAACAGAAATGATATATATATTGTTATATGGACTACAACACCATGGACTATACCGTCCAATCTTGCTATTGCCCTTAATCCTTCATTTGAATATATAGCAATAGACACAAAAAAAGATGGTATAATGATTATGGCTGAAGCACTTTCAGATATATGTATGAATGACTTTGGATATAAAGATTATGAAATAATAGAACGATTTGAGGCAAATAAATTAGAGGGTCTTGAAGCAAGACATCCATTATATGAAAGAATTTCAAAGATAGTACTTGCTTCATATGTAACCCTTGATGCAGGTACAGGATGTGTTCATATAGCTCCTGGTCATGGTAGGGAAGATTATGAAACAGGGTTAGAATATGGACTTGATGTCTATTCTCCAGTAGATGATGAAGGCCGCTTTACTAATGAAGTAAAATACTTTGCGGGAGTAAATGTATTTGAGGCAAATAAACTTGTTAACCAAAAATTACAAGAAGTAGGAGCACTTATTAAAGAAGGGAGTATAATTCATGAATATCCTCATTGCTGGAGATGTAAAGAACCTGTGATATTTAGAGCTACGAAACAGTGGTTTATATCCATGGAACAAAATAATCTTAGAAAAAATGCATTAAAAGCTATATCTGAGGTAAAATGGATACCCATGTGGGGAAAAGATCGTATTTTTAATATGATAGAAAACAGACCTGATTGGTGTATATCAAGACAAAGGGTATGGGGAGTACCGATAACTATATTCTATTGTAAGAAATGTGGAAATCCTCTCATAACTAAAGAAATTATAGAACATATAACTAAAAAAGTCCAAACTCAAGGAGCAGATATATGGTTTTCTGAATCTGTTAACAATCTCCTTCCGGAAAAGACAAAATGTCCTAAATGCGGAAACTCAAAATTTGAAAAAGAAAAAGACATATTAGATGTATGGTTTGATTCAGGTGTAAGTTTTGCTGCTGTGCTTGAGAAAAACCCTGATCTTACCTGCCCTGCTGATATATATTTAGAAGGAAATGATCAACATAGGGGATGGTTTCATAGCTCTCTTTTATGCTCTGTGGGTACCAGAGGAATACCACCATATAAAGCCGTACTCACACATGGATTTGTTGTGGATGCAAAAGGAAAAGCAATGCATAAGTCTATAGGGAATGTTATATATCCTGACGAACTTATAAGAAATTATGGAGCAGAAATAATTAGAATGTGGGTTGCAGCAGAAGACTACAAAGATAATATGAGATTATCTAAAGAAATAATGCAAAGGCTTGTGGAAGCATATAGAAGGATAAGAAATACATGTCGTTATATTTTAGGAAATTTATATGACTTTGACCCTAAAAAGCATAAAGTCTCATATGATGATATGGAAGAATTAGATAAGTGGATTCTTCATAGACTTCAAGAAATAAATGAGAAGATTCAAAAAGCATATGAGGATTTTGAATTTCATATAGTATATCATACCTTACATAACTTCTGTGTCGTGGATTTATCTTCATTTTATTTAGATATAGTAAAGGACAGATTATATACATCTTCTCCAGAATCTATAAAAAGACGATCTGCACAGACAGCAATGAATGAAATATTAGAAGTCTTAGTTAGACTTATGGCTCCTGTACTTTCATTTACAGCCGATGAAGTATGGCAATATATGAAAGGAGATAGATCTAAAAGCGTACATACAGAAGAATTTATACCTGTAAAAAATAAATACAAAAACAATAAGTTAAGAGAAAAATGGGAAAAAATAATAGAACTAAGAGGAGAAGTAAATAAAGCACTTGAAATAGCCAGAAAGCGTAAAATTATAGGACATTCTCTTGAAGCAGATGTAACATTAGGAATACCAGCAAAGCTTATGAAAATATTTAAATCATACAGTGAAGATCAATTAAGAGAAATTTTTATAGTATCTGGAATAAAACTAATAACTTTAGAAGAAATTAGCGAAGGTATTGATTCTGAATTGTTTCAGGGTATGAAAATATATGTAACTAAAAGCCCTTATCCAAAATGCGAAAGATGCTGGATACGCGATAAATCAGTAGGGAATAATAACAAGCATCCTAATATATGTAAAAAATGTGTTGATGCTATAGAAGAGTTAATAAAATGAGAATATGGAATATAATCAGTGTAATTATATTAGATCAAATTACAAAATATATGATAATTCACAATTTGAAATTACATCAAGCGATACCTATAACCGGCTTTTTCAATATAACTTATATTAAAAACACAGGGGTAGTATTTGGTATAATGAGCAATATGAAACAGTCTATTCCTCCTATTTTGTTTGTAGTTATTAATATAATAGCTATAATTATTTTAATATTATGGTTATTGAAACCAGATAACAATATATGGATGAATATGGGAATATCTTTAATAATTGGAGGAGCCTTTGGAAACCTTATGGACAGACTGGTTTATGGTGGAGTTATAGATTTTTTGGATTTTCATATAGGCAAATGTCATTGGCCTGCCTTTAATATTGCAGATACAGCAATCACTATTGGCACGATCCTTTTAGGAATAGGTCTTTTTTTTAAGGATAAATATGCACCCAAATCTATTTAGTATAGGGCCTATTACTATACACACTTATGGGATATTTGTGGCAACAGGTATATTTTGTGGTGTTCTTGTTGCTATGAAAATAGCAAAAGAAAATGGAATATCTCCTAATATAATATCAGATATATGCTTTTGGATGATTGTATCCGGAGTAGTTGGCGCAAGAATTGTCTATGTTATAGCAAACATAGGATATTATATAAAATATCCTATTGAAATATTGGAAATATGGAAAGGTGGGCTTATATTCTGTGGTGGTCTAATAAGTGCCTGTATATCGGCTATATGGTTTATAAAAAAATATGAGCTTGATTTCTGGACAATAGGGGATATCCTTGGTCCAGGTGTTGCATTAGGACAGGCAATAGGAAGATTGGGATGCTTTATGGCAGGCTGCTGTTATGGGAAACCTACAAATTGTCCATGGGCTGTAGTATTTCATGATCCTCACTCATTAGCACCTTTAAATATACCTTTACATCCAACCCAAATATACCATTCATTAGCATGTTTAATCATATTTATGATATTGATATTAATGAAAAAATTTCAAACTTATAGAGGACAAATATTCCTTTGGTATTTAGTACTGCACAGTATCCAGAGATTGCTGATTGAACGATTTAGAGGAGATTGTAGGCCTGTATTTTTTGGAAATATGACTATCACACAGTTTACATCCCTTATTATATTGATAACAGCAGGAATATTCATTATTCTTAAAAAGAAAGAAAATACACAAAAATAAAGTGGCTTGAAAATTGAATACTTAAGTGTTAAAAGGCAAAAATAAGAATTTAAATATTCTATAGGAGGTTTGAAATATGTTTGGCAAAAAAGGAAAATTGATAGTGCTAATGATGATGTTTTTTGTATCCATCTTTATTATTTCATGTAGTTGCGCTAAAAAAGAAGTAAAACCCCCAGAAGCTGTAACTACTCCAGTACCTACAAAGAAAGAAAAAACAACTGTAGCACCAAATGTGGAACAAAAACCTAAGGTAACAATGGAAGAGCTTAAGGCGCAAGAAGAAGCAAAGAAAAAGGCGGAAGCCGCTAAAAAATTGCAGGAAGAAATAAAAGAATTTGAATCTACAATGATCCATTTTGATTTTGATAAATCTGAATTAAAACCAAAGGCAAGAGAAATATTAAAGAAAAAAGCGGAATGGCTATTAAAGCACCCCGAATTCAACGTAAGAATTGAGGGTTATTGTGATGAAAGAGGAACCGAAGAATATAATCTTGCCCTTGGTCAAAGAAGAGCAGATGCTGCAAAAAAATATCTGATAGAATTAGGAGTACCTGCTGACAGGATTTCCACAATAAGTTATGGAGAAGAAAATCCCATTGATCCACGTCACTGTGAAGCGGCTTGGGCAAAAAATAGAAGAGATGAATTCAAACTAATAAAAAGGACAGAATCTAAGTAAATAATATGATTATAAATTTTAAACATAAGGGGTGGAAAAAAACATTATGGTTTTTTCTACCCCTATTGTTTTTTTCATGTGCAACTCAGCAACAATTTAATTCTTTGGATATAAGAATATCCCAATTAGAATCTCAAGTATATAGGCTCAACAAAAAGATGAATACCAAAATAGATTCACAAACACGGTCTATAAGAGTGAATCTTGCAGATCTTCAAGCAAATTTTGATTCAATCAGGGATGATATAAATTCATTAAGAGGATATTCCCAAGAAAATAGAATGATGTTAAAGCGTATAATTGAATCCGATTTATCCAAAATTGATCAAATCAATCAACAATTGAGCCAATTATCGCAAAGAATCTCTGATATTGAGGGACAACTTAGACAAATACAAGATTATTTAGGATTTGAAGAGAATCAATCTCAAAATCAATCTCTTGAAAATTTAAATCAGAGGCTGCAAAAAGAGACTTCTACTTCAAAAACTGATCTTTATAATCAAGCTTTTTCTTTTTATAAACAAGGTAGATATGAAGATGCAATCTTGGAATTTAAAAAATTCCTAAAAAAATATCCAAAATCAAATTTATCAGACAATGCATGGTTTTGGATTGGTGAATGTTATATGGGGTTAAAAAATTATGAGAAGGCAATATTAGCATATCACGAAGTAGTAAAAAGATATCCAAAAGGAAACAAAGTCCCTTCTGCAATGCTTAGACAAGCTCAAGCATTTGCAAAAATAAAAGATAAAACAAGCGCACGGCTTATTCTTAAAAGACTTATAAAAAAATTTCCTAAGTCAAATGAAGCTAAAATAGCAAAAAAAATTCTTAGAAGGAGATAGCATCTCTTATCTTTTTTGCTACACTTATAAGATTTTTATCCCAGTCTTCTGCTAATGGGTCAATAATAACTAATTTTGCTCCAATTTCATCTGCTATGATCTTGGCTGCTTTTTTAGAAAATTGAGGCTGAATAAATACGGCTTTTATATCATTATTTTTACAGTAGCTTATTAATCTAAAAAGCCAAAAACCAGATGGTTCTCTACCCTGAATCTCTATAGGGATTTGGTTAAGCCCATATCGTTCTGCAAAATATCCCCAGCAAGGATGAAAGACCAAAAATGCCGCACCCTTAACTTTATTTAATATATGGAATATTTGTCTATCCAAGTTATCGATCTGCCTTAGAAAATCATACATATTCCTTAGATAAATTTTTTTAGCCTCAGGATCTATTTTTATCAAAAAATCTGTCATTATTTTAACCTGTTTCTTTACAAGAGGGGGTGAAAGCCATATATGAGGATCTAACATATGTTTTTTGCTTTTTAACAAGTTAAAAATAATTATTCTTTTTTTTATATTTGCATCTGTATGCACAATTACAAGCTTATTATTAAGAGAAACAAATTTTCTTAGCCATACCTTTTCAAAAGGTACACCTATTGCAAAATAAACTTGTGCATGTTCTATATATCTCATCTGAGAAGGAGCAGGTTCATAAACAGCAGGATTATATCCAGGAGGAACCATAACCATAACATGAACTCTATCCCCTGCTATTTTTTTTACAAAATATCTCTGTGGGGCTATACTAACCACAACATCGATAGCAGCAAAGCATCCAGAACTAATATAAAAAAAAGACAAAAGGAACAATACAATGAGCTTATAAATCTTTAAAAACATCTCTTATTACATTTAAGGTATAATCAATTACATCATTGGTATGTGCTAATGAAATAAATATAGCCTCAAAGGGAGAAGGGGCTATATATATACCCTTTGATAGCATTGCTCTATAAAATTTTTTAAACTTATTTACATCAGTCATTTTTGCTGATTCAAAATCAATCACTTCTTTATCTGTAAAAAAGATAGAACCCATTGATCCAATTCTATTAACTTTTATAGAAACACCTATCTCCTTAGAAATCTCCCTAATGCCTTCAAAAAAAATCTTACTTTTTTCCTCTAAATTTTTATAAATATATCTATCTTTTAATATATTAAGCGTAGCAATACCTGCTGCCATTGCAATAGGATTTCCTGATAAAGTACCTGCCTGATAAATCTCACCTTCTGGTGCAATTGCTTGCATTATTTCTTTTTTACCTCCATATGCACCTACCGGGAAACCACCACCTATTATCTTTCCAAGACATGTAATATCTGGCATAATATCAAAAAGCTGTTGAGCTCCACCTTTAGAAACTCTAAAACCTGTTATAACCTCATCAAATATAAGAATAGCTCCATATTTTTTAGTAATGTCTCTAACAGATTTTAAGAATGATATTTCTGGTATTATTACTCCCATATTACCTGGAATAGGTTCTATAATAACCGCGGCTATTTTATCTGCATACTTCTCAAAAGTTTCATTTAGGACTTTTATATTATTAAAAGGCAAAGATATTGTGCTTTGTGCAATGCCCTTAGGAATACCTGGACTACCCGGTATCCCAAAAGTTGCTATACCAGATCCTGCTGTAATAAGAAGACTATCCGAATGCCCGTGGTAACAACCCTCAAATTTAACAATAATATCCCTTCCTGTATATCCTCTTGCAAGTCTTATAGCACTCATTGTAGCTTCTGTTCCAGAATTTACCATACGCACCATTTCAACAGATGGAACCATATCAACAATTAGCTCAGCCATATTTACTTCAAGTTCTGTAGGTGCACCATAACTTGTGCCTTTTTGAACTACATCTCTTACAGCATCTATTACTGCTGGATAAGCATGGCCAAGTATCAAAGGCCCCCAAGAACAAACATAATCTATATATTTGTTATTATCCACATCCCAGATATAACATCCATTTCCCATCTTTATAAAAGGAGGGACTGTGTCTACTGCTTTTCCAGCCCTCACAGGACTATTTACACCTCCTGGAATAATAGCCTTTGCCTTTGTAAATAATTCAATAGATCTATTATATTTCACCTAAAAATACCTCATACTGGTTTTTTTATATTCTTTTTCACTAAAAAGAAGGACATAATTACTTATACCTACAAGTTCAGACATCTTTTTTGCGATCTCATAACATCGTTCTCGTGTATCTGCATGAATCATGGTATATAAATTATACTGCCAATCTTTATGAGGTAATCTCTGATAACAATGGGTTACTTCTTTAAATTTAGAAAGAATTTCTCCTATTTTATCTACTTTATCCTCTGGTACAGACCATGCTACCATTGCATTAGCACTAAAACCTGCTATTTGATGTCTAAGAGTAGCACCAAATCGCCTTATTATTCCTTCCTTTTTTAATCTATTTATACGTTTTATAAACTCCTCTTCTGTAATTCCTATCTCTGAAGCCAGAATAGCAAAAGGTCTTGGTTTAAGAGGAATATCTCCTTGAATAAGTTTTATTATTAGTTTATCTATATCATCCATCATCTCTTTTTTTTCTAAAAAGACCTCTTATTAACTCTTCATCGGTTTCATCATATCCCAACAAATTCCTCACTGTTCTTATAAAAGGCAGTACTCTAAAAGGCTTGGGTATAATAGCGTCTGCTCCTGCCAATATAAGACTATCACCCCATCCATTATATGTAAATGCAACTATTGGTATTGATGGAAGCCTTTCTCTTACCTTTCTTATAAACTCTTCTCCATCTATTCTTGGCATTATATGATTTGTAATAATCAGATCATATTGTTCCCCTCTATCTAACTTTTCTAAAGCTTCCACGCCATCCACTGCAGTATCTACCTCAAAATATGGATCTAAGATATCATGCAAAAGATCCATCACAAGATCACTATCTTCAACAACTAAAACCCTTTCTTTTTTACTATTCATACCATACTCCAAATCTATTTCTAATCAAAATATATATTAATTTAAATAAAATACAACCTTTAGTTGTTAGACTTATGGGCTATTTTATGTGATAGGGATTTAAAGTCAAGAAAAATAGATATGACCATGATAGAAAAAAATATAGGTGAGAAAATAAAAGAGTTTAGAAAACAACAAGGCATATCTCAAATAGAATTAGCAGAAAGGGTGGGCCTATCTTTTCAACAAATACAAAAATATGAAAAAGGAATTACAAAGATATCTGTATCTCGATTATTACAAATAGCTAAAGCACTAAATGTGGATATTTGTGCATTCTTTGAAGGATATAAAGAAAATCATTATGTAATGGAAAAAAAGCAAGATTATCCTGCTACTCCATCCCTTAAAGAAGAAAGAGATTTGATACACCTTTTTAGAACTATACATGATGATACTGTAAAACAGGGGATTTTGTTACTTCTAAAGGGAATAGTTGAGATACAAAATAAAAACCGTTAAAATATTAATGGGATGGAGTTAGAGAAAATATATAAAATATTAAACTATAGGTTCCAAGATCCTGAACTCATTATTAAGGCCTTTACCCATGCTTCTTATATAAATGAATCAAATTTAACAGAAGATAATGAAAGATTAGAATTCTTAGGAGATTCAGTTATATCCTTGGCTATAACTCATCTACTAATGGAAAAGTTCCCAGATGCGAGTGAAGGAAAACTCAGTAAATTAAGGTCAGCTCTTGTATCAGAAAAGAGATTGTGTAAAATGGCAATAAAACTTGGGATAGGAGAGATGATATTATTAGGAAAAGGTGAAGAAAAAACTGGGGGAAGAAGAAAAAGCTCTATATTAGCTGATACGATAGAGGCTATATTTGGAGCAATATATTTAGACGCAGGATTTACAAAGGCCCTTGAAATTGTAAAAGATATTTTCTGGGAAGAAATAAAAAACGTAGATTTAATAAGTTTAGATTATAAAAGTAAACTTCAAGAATTAACTCAAAAAAAATTTGGTGTACTACCAGAATATAAACTTGTAGCAGAAAAAGGGCCATCACATTACAAAAGTTTTAGAATAGCTCTTTTTATAAACAATAAATTTATTGCTGAAGCCAAAGGAAAAACCAAAAAAGAAGCGGAACAAAAAGCTGCAAAGGAAGCTTTGAATTGGCTAAAAGAATAAAATCTTTTATTGTTCCAATATTTATACCAAATATGGGCTGTCCCCATAAGTGTGTATTTTGTAATCAGAAAAATATTACAGGTCAAGTTAATTTTGATATAGAAAATATTGATAATATCATAAATAATGCTTTAAAATCTAAAAGATTTAGAAAAACAAATGGAATAGAAGTAGCTTTTTATGGGGGAACTTTTACAAATCTTTCTATATCTTATATTACAAAATTACTTAGTACTATTAATAAATATTATGATAAAGGCATTGTAAAAAGTATTAGAATTTCTACAAGGCCGGATACAATAAATGATAGTATATTAACTATTCTCAAAAAATATAATGTTCAAACTGTAGAACTTGGTGCTCAATCCTTAGATAATCGTGTTCTTAAGTTGTCCAGCAGGGGACATACTGCTCAACATATAATAAATGCGTTTTTCTTATTAAAAGAAAAAAATTTTAAAGTTGGTATCCAGCTTATGCCAGGGCTTCCTGGTGACAACAGAGATATTTTTATAAATACTGTATATAAAGTTATAGAATTAAAACCTGATATGGTGAGACTATATCCTACTCTTGTAATCAAAGGGACAACCCTTGAGGTACTTTATAAACACGGTAAATATATACCTTTGTATATAGAACAAGCAGTAGATATATGTGCAAATGCTCTTATTTTATTTGAAAAAAGAGGGATACCCGTTATAAGAATAGGCCTTATGAATTCAGAATCACTATTAGAAAGTATAGTTGCTGGGCCATGGCATCCTTCATTTGGTTTTTTAGTAAGATCTATGGCATTTATAAAATCATGTGTTATGCCTTTGTTAAAAAACAAAAGCAACAAAGAAGTAAAAGTACTTGTCAACCCTAATCAAATACCACTTATAAAGGGATATAAAAATATAGGGATAAAAATGATAGAAAAGGAAACAGGTGTTAAAATCAAAAAAATTATTCCTAAAAAAGATATGTATATACATAATATAAAAGTGGAGGAAATATGAATTTTTTATCAGGATTTGTAGCAATAATAGGTCCTACAAACGTAGGTAAATCTACATTTTTGAATAATGTATTAAGAAGTAAAATTTCTATAGTGACCCCAAAACCACAAACAACAAGAAATAGAATAATAGGCATTTATCATGGTGATGGGTTTCAAATAATATTTGTAGATACCCCTGGCTTACATAATTATATAAGAAAAAGTGTTTTAAACAAAAGTATGATAGATACTGCTATATCTGCTATGAAAGACGTGGATATAATACTGCTCATGACAGATGCTACAAAACCTAATGATCCCGAAATAATAAAAACAGTAAAAAAAATAAAAGAAATAAAAAAGCCTTCTATATTAGTCATAAACAAGATAGATCTTGTAAGAAAGCCTGAACTTTTGCCCATAATAGATAAATACAAAGATTTACATACATTTGATGCTATTATCCCTATATCTGCCTTAAAAGGGGATGGAATAGACAGAGTTATTGACGAAATAAAGATGAGATTAAAACCCGGACCTATGTTTTATCCAGAAAACATGAATACAGATCAATCTAAAGAATTTTTAATATCTGAAATAATAAGAGAAAAAATATTCTTTTTTACAAAGCAAGAGATTCCTTATTCTTGTGCAGTTAAGGTAGAATTTGTACAAAAAGATCCTCAAAAAGACATTATAGTTATATCTGCAAAAATATATGTAGAAACAGAATCTCAAAAAAAGATCATAATAGGACAAAATGGAAGGATGATAAAAAAGATCGGACAAGCAGCCAGAGAGGAATTCGAATTTATATTTGGTAAAAAGGTATATCTTGATTTATTTGTAAGAGTAGAAAAAAATTGGACAAAAGATATAAACGCATTAAAAAAATTAGGATATAAGGCATAATGAATCCAAAAGATCTTCCTTTTATGTTGTTTGCAGATAAAGAAGGTAATATATACGATCACCCATATTACAGAATGGCAGGTTTTTCTAAAAATAGGCCTTATCCTATAGCTAAA
>CAZMNC010000083.1:0-30585 GCA_964567535.1 uncultured Desulfobacterales bacterium
AAGTGCTAAAGATATTAAAAGTGAAATACTTATAGTAAAGCCAAAAGGTTTTAAAAAAATAGATACTATACCTGTAATAATAAGAAGAGGTAAAAAAGCCACTACTGTTGTAAATGTTCCTGATGTATCTGGACCTGCTATTTCAACAGTTCCTTCAATACTTGCTTTTACAGGATCATTCTGCTTGCCTATAATGTGCCTTTGAATATTCTCTGCTACTACTATAGCATCATCTACAATCATACCTACAGCAAGAGCAAGGGCTGTCATAGTAATCATATTAAAACCAAGACCAAATATATGCATCACATATATGGTAATAATTATTGTCAAAGGTATAGTAATTGCCACAATAAGGGTAGGAATGACGGTCCCAAAGAAGATATATAAAACAAAAATAGCTAATAAGGCCCCTATAAAAATATCTTGAATAATTTCATGCTTAGACTCAAGGAGAATCTCAGATTGATCGTAAAATTTTTTATACTTAGTACCAGGAGGAAGTAGATAACTTAAATTACAGAGAAGTTTTTCTATTTTTTTACATATAGAAATTGTGCTTGCACCAGGCTGCTTTCTTATTATCAAAGCAACTGCAGGGACACCATCTCCGTGTATAACATAGTGCTTGGGAACTATCCCTTTATATACATCAGCTATTTCTTTTAGAAATATTGTTTTATTAGCTTTACTTAGTATTGGAATAGAAAGTAAATTATTTATTGTGCCGATTCTTGCATCACCCCTAATAAGATATTCCCTCCCCCCTTTATCAGTAAAACCTAACACTGATGCAGAATTGTATCTCTTGATAGCAAATATAATGTCTTTTAAACAAATATGGGTTCTAAGCATATCCTTTATTCTTACCTTTATTATAAAAGCTTGCTTATTGCCACCAATTAGTTCTACAGAAGATATACCAGGAATACTCATTATTCTTCCTGATATATGTCTAAGTAGTATGCTTCTAATTTTTGCCAAATTTGCACCATAAAATATATATCCACAGACTTCTTGCAATGTAGTTCCTATGCTTTCTATTTTAGGAACAATTCCTGATGGAAGAATGTGCCTTAGGTTTGCAAGATGAGTTTGAATAAGATGCCTTGCCTCTATTATACTTGTTCCCCAAGCAAATTGTACTGTTACTTGAGAAATACCTTGAACAGAGATTGAAGTTACTCTTTTTACTCCAGGTATAGCTTTCATCTCATTTTCAATAGGTCTGGATATAAATAACTCTACATCCTCTGGTGAAGCACCTATGAAATGGGTAATAATATTAACCACTGGAATTTCTAAGTTGGGAAATAGATCAACTGGCATATAAAAAGATGAATATATACCCATAAAAACTAAGAAAAAAATAGTTATAATAACTAATACAGGTTTTTTTATAATAAATTGAATAAATGATCTCATTAATCAGGCACCTTATAATTTTTCGCAAAATCTTTGAAAAATAGTTCATATGCTCCAGAAATAACCACTTTATCATCCTTAGAAATACCTGATAAGATCTCTATCCAGCCATTTCTTGCTATCCCTGTTTTAACTATCCGCTTTTCATATCTTTTTCCTTTTTTAATAAATACGACCTTTTTATCATTCTCAGTATAAATGATAGAATTTTCTGGAATAGAAATTGCTGTATGAACTCCAAGGATAATCCATCCTGATACATACTGATTGGGCATTAACAGATTACTTGATTTATTATTTACCTTGATCAAAGCTAACTCTTCTCCTAATGATGTCCTGTTATACATAGTCTGATAAACCTTAGCATCAAGTGTTAAACCATTATTCATTTCAATGATTACATCTTTTCCATTCATAGTGAGAGGAGTTGAAGTGGGTATCTTTGCGATAATTATAAGATCCTTTGAAAGAATATCCCCTAAGTGCTGAAATTTCTTTACATATTGCCCTACAAAGGCTACTGAGTTAATAAATATCCCATTTATTGGGGAACGCAAAATTCTGCAATTCTTTAAAAAAGTAAGCTCTTTTTCTAATGAATATAGCTTAGTTTTTAAATCTAAAAGCTTTTCGTTCTCTATTAAAAAATCGCTTTTGTTAACAAAACCATCTTTTAATCCCATCTTTTTTAGATATATGAGGCTTTTTTGTATTTTTATATTTTTTTTAATTAATTTTATTTGGTTATTGATATATTTAAGTTTACATTTTATATTTTCTCCTCCAATGTAAAAAAGTGGATCACCTTTTCTTACATATTCACCATTTCTTACATATCTCTTTGTAATTATTCCATTTATTAAAGCAACAATATCTACTCTTTTTTTACTAATGACTTTTCCAATCCAATATATACGATTAAGAAATTTCTTTTTCTTAGGATAAGAAATCTTTATTAAAGATGTATTAAAGTTAGAAATAATAATTGAATGATTTTTATTATTAAAATTATGCATATTATTTAATAAACTCAAAATTATGATAATCAAGGTAGTCATTATTAATAGGGATACAACTTTCCATCTATTTGACATTTTTCTCTCCTACAAATAAATACTCTCCTGATGCTATTTCAAGGGCTATAGCAAGTGAACATATTTTGTTTTCTAAATGTAATTTTTCTAATTTTTGAGTATATAAGCGAATCATAGAATTATAATATGTAAACAAATCTATTCTTCCTTTTTTAAATGCAAAATTGCAAATTTTGCATATTTTAGCCAATTTATATATTGAATTATTAATAAGATTAAGTTCTTGAATATCAAGATAAAGGTGTTCTCTTATAGAGGCAATATTAGACCTTGCCTCAAAAAGTCGAGCCACATATTCATCAAACAGTTTTTTTCTTGTAGCCATTTCAATAGCTATTTTTCCCTGATTTCTATTAAAAATAGGAAGTGAAATCCCTATATCGAATCCAATTGTTTTAACACCATCTGTATCTCTTCCATTTATAAAACCAATATTGATTCTTGGAAATTGATTTAATATTGCCGCTCTTAAACGTTTATCCTGACTTTTATAGCCATATTTTAATGCCACAAGATCAAGTCTTCTTTCTTCAAGCCCATTCATAATATTTTTTAAAGAGGGAATATTTCTAATAGATGGTAATGTTATAGAGTTTTGTAACTTTATATCCATATCAGGTGGAACGCCTAAAATCTTTTTTAATCTATACCAAGACCCATTTAAATCAGATCTAATACTAATCAAATTTTCTTTTGTTGTTTTTAATTTGTTTTCTATAGATATAAAAGTAGTCTTCTTTATTAACCCTAATTTTAAAGCTTTTCTTGTTTTAATGAATAATTGTTCATACAAGCAAAAAATATTTTTCATAAGTGATAACTCTTTATATAAAATAAACAAATGATATACATTTAATTTAGCAGCTTCTGCCACTTGCCATTCTTTCCATGCTATACTAAGTGCAATAGAATCTTTTTTTAATCTGGCAGACAATATATTTGTATGACGAGTTACAAAATATGAAATGTTCCAATCCAAATTTATTCCATATGCATTTACCTTATCTGAGGTATTCCCACCTACTGGTGCTTCAAAGGAATAAGATATTTCTGGATTAGGGATAATATCTGCTTGAAGAATTTGTGCAGAGGCAATAAATTTATTATCCCTTTCTGCTTTAAGTCTTGGATTTTGAATAACAGCAAGAATTGCAGCTTCGTCTGGAGATAACCCATCTTTTAAATCAAATGGAATAGGTTTTAAAATAGGGTGAACTATAGAGGATAGCTTAAGCTTGATCTCCTTTTCATTTAAAGGCATAAGAGCTTTATTTATTGCACTTTTAGAAAGGGGCATTGGTTTATAATGAGCACATCCTTGTATAATAAACAGACTTATTAAACATAATAAAATGCTCATCTAAAAAATCTCCTTTAATATAGGAAGCAATAGAAATATAAGACAGTGAAGCTCTGAAATAATGCTTAATCTTAATAAAAACAACCTATTTTGATTAATATTTAATAACTTTGTATTTTCCGGAAGCTTAGGAATCCATCTTGGCACTTTTGCCATATAATTTTTATAAAGATCTCCATATCTTTGAAGCAATCTATATTCTTCATATTTAACAACAATGTTATAGATTAAAAAACACCAAATTAACATAAATGGTAAAAACCATATCAATTCCATAAGTATAATCAAAGCACATGCAATTAAAGTATTGGCTATGTATATTGGATTTCTTACAATTGCATATGGCCCATCTATGACCAATTTTTTAGGAACTGTTTTTAAACGATAACCACAATACATTTGTGCCCATATTCTTAATGTTAATCCTATAAGAAAAAGGAAACATCCAATTGGCCATATCATAATATCATTCTCTATCTCATCCCATTTTATGAAAAAAGCTATCAATATAGGTAATGCTATTAAGTACCCCCTTTTTTTCCATATTGTTTTATAGGTATTAATATCCATCTAAATTTTCACAAATAAATATTTAGTTTTAATATTATTAATATAAGATGATTATCAGAAGATTATCCTTAGATTATCATTTGATAATGCAGATAATTATTCTTTAACAGGCAGGACAATTATAAATTTACTTCCTCTGTTTGGACTACTTATCACCTCAATATTTCCACAATGAGCCTCTACAATTGCTTTTGCGAGGCTTAAACCAAGTCCACTTCCTGGGCTTGTCCTACTATACTCTGCTCTATAAAAACGGTCAAAAATATGAGGTAAATCATTTTTTGTAATACCTATTCCTGTATCTTCTATCTCAATATTAACTAATTTTAATAGTTCATTAAAATTTAAAAAAATTTTAACTTTACCTCCAACAGGCGTATATTTAATGGCATTATCAAGGATATTAGCTATAGCTCGCTGGAGTTTTGACTTATCAGCATATATAAATATTAAATCATGGGGAATATGACATTCTATATTTAGATTTTTATCATCTGCCAATGGAGAAAACAAATCTATAGCATCTTCAATAAGTTCATTTATATTCAATCTTTGTTTTTTTAATTCTAAAACACCCGCTTCTGTCTTTGTTATTTCAAGCATTGTATTAATCATTTCTATAAGTCGATCGCATTCACCAATAACCTTTGCTGTCATTTCTTTAAAATCTTCAATATCAGAACTACATAATAGAGTTGTTTCTGCAAATCCTCTTATCTTAGTTACAGGACTTTTAAGATCATGGGCAATATTATCTGATACCTCTTTTATATTAGAGATTAATATCTCTATCTTATCAAGCATATGATTAAATGCCTTAACAAGATGATCTATCTCAAGGCCTTCTTTGCCTAACGGCACTCTCCGAGACAAGTCATCTCCCTTTTGGATATGCAATGCAGTTGATGTAACTCTCTGGACTCCTGCCATTGCCTTTTTTGATATTATATATCCTGTTAATCCTCCAAATATCAGAATAAAAGTAATAGCTATACAAAAAGTTTCTCTAAGTTCTTTTTTTATGATATCAGTTCCCATCATCCTAATGCCACATATAAGCACGTTATCATCATGCATGGGAATAAATATTAATCTTGTTCTATAATGTTTATATCCCCGTATTAAAATAGTTTTAAATATAGGTTTATTAATAAAATTGGTTTTAATTATATAAGACTTTTTTATTTTCCAAGCCTTCATATTAGAAGATATTAATATTTTACCTTTTGGTGTAATAAGAGAAAAAAATACCCTTTTTATACCACGAGAATTTGATTCTCGTTGAAACTCAGATCTTAAGGCATTTAATCCTTGCTCTCTATATAAAGCCTGAAATTCTCTTGCCTTACTTAATAGTTCAAGATCTGTCTGTTTTTTTAACCTTGAAGATAGAAAGAAATAGATAAAAATAAAAACAATTAATGAAGAAATACCAAATAATATAGAATACCATAATGTTAACCGAAATGTGACCGTTTTAAAAAAATCAGTCACGTTCTTCAAGAACATATCCAAGACCCCTTATAGTGTGGATAAGATTTTTTCTAAAAGGACGATCTATTTTATCTCTTAAACGACATATTCTCGCTTCTACTACATTTGTTTGCGGATCGAAGTTATAATCCCACACATGTTCCATAATCATGGTCTTGGACACTACTCTTCCTGCATTTCTCATTAGATATTCCAACAGAGCAAATTCCCTGGGCTGAAGGGTAATTTCTATACCCTGCCTATAAACCTTTTTTTTCAATATATCTAATTTAAGATCTCCAACCTGAAGAAAATTGGGTTCTTCTAATTGATTAGAACGTCTAATAAGGGCATGAATACGAGCTACTAATTCAGAAAACGCAAAAGGTTTTGTTAAATAATCATCAGCACCTATTTCTAAACCTTTTACCCTATCACTTACTGAGTCCTTTGCACTTAAAATAATTATAGGGATCTTTAATCCATGTTTCCTTACCTTAGAAATCAATTCAAAACCATTAAGTTTTGGAAGCATAATATCTATAATTACAACGTCATATATCTCATTATTAAGAAAATACCATCCTTCTTCACCATCATAGGCACATTCAGTTGAAAAACCTTCTTGTTTTAATCCTTTTATAATAAAACTAGCTGTATCAGAATCGTCCTCAATTAAGAGGATTTTCATAGAAGATTGGCCTCATTTAACAAAATTACTAACTGAAATTTTCTACAAAATTTTTTAATATATCATTACCCTTTTTTGTCATTATAGATTCAGGATGGAATTGGACCCCTTCGATAGGATAATCTTTATGTCTTATTCCCATGATTTCATCCATATCTGTCCATGCTGTAATCTCTAATATATTAGGCAAAGATAATCTATCAACAATAAGAGAATGATATCTAACAGCCTCAAATGGATTTGAAATACCCCGATATATTCCTGTTCCATTATGATATATAAGAGAAGTCTTTCCATGCATAATCCTTGAGGCCCTAATAATTTTTCCTCCAAATGCCTCAGCTATTGCCTGATGTCCAAGACACACACCAAGTATGGGTATCTTAGAACCGAATTGTTTTATCACATCTACAGATACACCCGCCTTTGACGGAATGCCAGGTCCAGGAGATATTATTATATATGAAGGCTTCAAGGCCTCTATCTCCCTTATAGTAATTTGATCATTTCTGTAAACTACTATCTTGCTTCCTAAGGACTCAAGGGCTTGAACCAGGTTATATGTGAAAGAATCATAATTATCTATCATCAATATCATACTAAGACTCTTTCGCCCCCTGTTGCCCTTTCTATTGCTTTAAACATAGCTTTGCCTTTTCTTAAAGTCTCTTCGTACTCCATTTCAGGAATAGAATCATAAACAATACCCGCACCTGTTTGAACAAATATTCTATCATTAATTACACCTATTGTTCTTATTGTTATGCAAAAATCCATATTTTCATTAAATCCAAAGTATCCTACCCCACCAGCATAAGGTCCACGTGACGGACCTTCAAGCTCTGCTATTATCTCCATAGCTCTTATTTTAGGTGCTCCTGATACAGTTCCTGCGGGAAAAGTTGCCATAAAGACATCAAATTCGTCTACATCTGCTTTTTTTATTCCTTCTACAATAGATACAATATGCATAACATGAGAATATCTCTCTATCTCCATAAGTCTTGGAACCTTAACAGTAGCCGGCATAGAAACCTTACCAACATCATTTCTTCCAAGATCTACAAGCATGATATGCTCAGCTCGTTCTTTTGGATCAGATATTAACTCCATTTCTAATGATTTATCAGCTTCCACATCCTTTCCTCTGGGTCTTGTACCTGCAATAGGACGCACTTCTATTTTTCCATCTGTTAATTTTACAAGGGTTTCTGGTGATGCCCCTATAAGTTTTATATTTCCAAAATTTAAATAAAACATATAAGGAGAAGGATTAATACTACGTAAATGGCGGTATAGTTGAAAATCATCCCCTTTTATTTCACCAGAAAATCTTTGAGATAAAACCACCTGAATTATATCACCTGCCACAATATACTCTTTTGCTCTTTTTACAGCATCTTCAAACTCAAGCTTTTTAAAGTTTGAATTTAGTTCAGAAATATATAAAGGACCTATACCGCAAATATTAGGAAGAGGTGATCTCAATTCTTGAATTGTTTCATTTATATCATTACAAGCATCATCATATATATCTTTGAGAGTTCTACTATCATTTATATAAGCAAAGCTAATCACCTTTATAGTATGCGTAAGATGATCAAAAACAATAAGCCTCTTTGAAACAACAAATAGAAATTCTGGAAGATAAGGAGATGCTGCAGAAAGCATAGGTAATTTTTCCCATTTTCTTATAAGATCATAATTTACATAACCCACAAATCCTCCTTGAAATGGAGAAAGTTCTGGTATACTTACCAGACTAAATTCTTTCATAAAAGATCTTAATATCTCAAATGGGTTTTTTATATCTTTTACTATCTTATTTTCTCCCCCTTTTTCAATATACACGTCCTGTTCATATGCTTTGATTATTAAATATGGTTTATATCCAATAAAACTGAATCTTCCTTCTTCACCAAACTCCGCGCTTTCCAGTAAATAAGAATATTTTTTATCTTTTATCTTAAAATATGCTGATACAGGGGTCTCTATATCCCCTAAGAATTCTCTATAAACAGGAATAATATTCCCCTTTTTTGCTAATGATTCAAATAAAGAAAATGACGGAAATATATTATCCATAATCCTTACTATCCTATAGGTTTAAATCTTGCAGAAAAATGTCTCAACACTTCTGGTTCATATACCACTTTAAGACCTTTTATTGAACTCCTTTTATTATATAATTCAATAATTGCCTCTGCTACATAATCCATATGACTATTAGTATATACCCTTCTGGGAATAGTAAGTCTTACAAGCTCAAGTTCTGGATACTTCATCTTTCCTGTATTTTTATCTTTTTCTGCAAATGCCGTACTTCCAAGAGCAGCAGTCCTTATACCTGCTTCTAAATATAGACTTGTGGCAAATGAATTATCTGGAAACAAGTTTTGAGGCACATGAGGCAAAAATCTCTTTATATCTACATAAACCGCATGTCCTCCAATAGGAAGACTAATAGGAATATCTGCTTTATTAAGTTTTTCACCGAGATATCTAACCTGTCCTATTCGCCACCTAAGATAATCCTCATTTATTACCTCTTTCAATCCAATACTAAGTGCTTCGAGATCTCTACCAGCAAGACCACCATAAGTGGGAAAACCTTCCATTAAAATAAGAAGCTGCTTTGCCTCTTCAAATAACTTTTTGTCTCTCATTGCAAGAAGTCCACCTATATTTACAAGACCATCTTTTTTACAAGACATTGTGAATCCATCTGCATAACTCATCATTTCAAGCACTATATCTTTAATACTTTTATTATAATAGTCTTGTTCTCTTTCTTTTATAAAAAAGGCATTTTCCGCAAATCTTGCAGCATCAAAAAATAAAGGAATACCATATTTGTCTGCCACTATTTTTACTTCTTTTATATTTTTCAAAGATACAGGATGTCCACCGCCAGTATTATTAGTAAGAGTTAACATGATAAGAGGAATATTTTGTTTTCCTGTTTTTTTTATAAAATCTTCCAATTTTTCTATATCCATATCACCCTTAAAGGGATGCTCACTCTGCATATCATATGCCTCATCTATTACCAGATCAACAGGTATACCACCCTTATCTATAACATGGGCTCTTGTAGAATCAAAATGCATATTATTTGGTACATAGTTTCCCTTTTTTATTGTAAGCATAAACAAAATGTTCTCTGAAGGCCTTCCTTGATGTGTTGGCACAAAATAGTCAAATCCAAACAGTTCTTTTACTGTATCCCTAAGATGAAAAAAATTTCTGCAGCCAGCATAGGATTCATCTCCTATCATTAGACCAGCCCATTGATAATGAGACATAGCATTTGTTCCACTATCTGTTAGAAGATCTATGTATATGTCTTCTGCCTTGACTAAAAATAGATTATATCCTGCCTGCTCCAGAACCCTTTTACGATGTTCTTTCGTGGTCATCTTTATAGGTTCTACTACCTTTATTCTATATGGCTCTGCCAATATCATATCTTAGACCTCACTATTTTCTGTAAAATGCATAAACATAATCCATTGGAACTATATATTTATTTCCTTCTTTTTCTATCCCCATATATCTCTTTACATCTTCCAGCACTTCCTCTTGTGTTTGTTTCAATGCATGAACTAATTGATAAAAAAGGCCTATTTCGTCTTCTGATGAAAAAAGAAAAGGCACCTTTATCCTCTCTACATGTACTTCTGAAGAATCACATATCCTTCCAATATTTATCATCCTGGACTTTGTAAGAAACAATCCCTTGTGTCCAGTTGCCGTATTTTCATGGATTACTTCATCAAAATATCTTTGAACAGGAGAACAGTCAGCAAAATCACCTATAACAACAATACCACCTTTTTTTAATATTCTATGAGCATTTTGAACAGCACTCACTTGATCAAAAATATGGTGAAACCCACCCAAACAAACTACTTTATCAAAAGAACTATCTTGTGCTTTAGGCCACTTAGAATCTAATTCATGATAATATTTTATATTTTTTAGACCTAATTCCTCTGCTTTGCGCCTTGATATTTCTAAAGTTACACTTGATATATCTTGTGCCACAAGTTCTTTAACTTTTGGAGCAACCTTTAGAGTTAAATAACCAGTTCCTGCAGCAAATTCAAATACCCGATCTTCATTTGAAAGATCAAGCTTTTCTATAATCCATTCCTCATCTGTCCTTGCATTTGGACATCTCTTTATTGCCTCTTCATAAGATGAAGCAATCAAGTCAAAACGACTCTTTTTCATTAACCACCCCCTCTTTTTATTCTTAATTTATTAAGGCAAGTCTTAAAGTATTTAACCCTATAACAGAGGCTCTCTCTTGAATAAAATCAAGGGATCCTCCCATAGTCCACATGTACGAAGCTTTTATACCATTGCCAGTCACTGCTGCACATGCCCTTACTAAAAAGTCAGGCCCTTTTTTCATTGGAAACCCTATAATAGAAAGTCCTATTTTTGAGTTGGTTATATCTCTTATTTTTTCTGCCAAGTCAAATGAAATTTCTCTATTAACTGAAACTATTTTTTTATTAATCATAAACTCCAATCTTTTTTTATCAGTTATAACCATTGCTTCAATAAATCTACTACAAGATGCAAGAACAAGCTTCTGAGCAGTTCTTCCACCAGAAAAAGTTTCTAAAATAGACAGACTAAATCCAGCTTTTTCCAACAAATTAGCAACAACTTCTTCAAAAATATCTTTGTCTTCACCATATATCTTTTTGCCCAGACGTTTTTTAATTTCAATTACTATTGGCTTTATCAAAGATTCTGCCTCTTCCTGACTTGAAGCCTTAGCAGCAATTCTAATCTTTATCTCCCCTTCAGATGCTAATAAACCTATTTCTGGATTAGAATTTTTTTTAATAATATCACTAATTTGACGGTCAACTTTGCCTTCTCCTGTCCCTACGACCTTCAAAACTTTATATTGAATGACCTCATTATTTAAAGAAAATCTATGTCTCAACCAAGATATAACCTCATTTTCTATTAAATATTTAAGCTCTCTTGGAACTCCAGGAAGACAAATAATAGGCACGCCATCCACTTCCTTGATAAAACCAGGAGCAGTACCAAGCTTATTAGGAATAGGGATACTACCTACAGGAACAAAAGCTTGTCTTTTATTATTCTCAGACATGCTATATCCAATACGATCAAATACATTTCTAATTTGTCCAAAAAGCTCCTCTTTAAATTCTAAGTCCACACCTGCAACCTTAGCTACAGCTTCTCTTGTAACATCATCAAGGGTTGGCCCAAGACCACCAGTAGTTAAAACCAAGTCACATCTGTTTTTGGCTACATTTATAGCATCTATAATATCTTCTATATTATCTCCTACTGATGTTTTATATCTTACATATATCCCTGTCTCCATCATCTTTTGAGCAAGATATTGAGTATTAGTATCTAATATTTGGCCCAACAAAAGTTCTGTTCCAATTGTTATGATTTCACTATTAATGAACGACATTTTCATATTAAGATTTTTTTTTATTTTTTCATACGTTCTCTTATTATCTCTTTTATCCTCTGTAAAGCCTTTAAAAATTGATATTCATTTGCTGTAAATGCTGCGGCCTCAGGATGCCCACCACCCGTCTTTAATTTTGCCTGTTTTTTTATATCTTCTATTATTTCTATAAGATTTATAGGGCAATCCTTACCTTTTCTCAATTCACAATAATATAAATCTTTCCACTTTTGCCATATCCCCACAACAAGTTCAGGATACCTCCATCTAAGCTCAGAGGCAATTATCCCACATAATCTCATTCTACTACTAATTCTTCTTAGTATATATTTAGGTTGAGGCATTCTTTTCATGTCTTGAAGCAAAAGGTACATTATCCACTCTTTTTCGTTATTTATCATATTGTAAATATTATTTAATATCTGGTATTCTTTCATATTATACAAATCTTCCGTCTCTTTTATAGACTTATTAAGAGCCAAGAGAAAACTCAATGCATAATGGGTAGTATTCATATTTTGTAAAAGAAAGGATATGTGTATAGCTTTTGCAATTATTTTCAATTTATTTTTATGTTCTTGATCCAAATCTTCAAAAAATGCAGCCCCTTTTATCCAAGATTCAGTATAAAGTCCCATATAAAGAATCTCTTTACATAAAAGATCATTCTCTGAGTTTAATTGCCATGAAAATATAGTAGTAGGTATAGAACCATCCTGATGTATAACGGGATTTATATATAAAAATCTGGATCTATCAGGCAGATTTGGACCAGCAAATTTGCCAGGATAATGATGATCATATATAAAAATTTTTGCCCTGCGTCTAAGAGTCCTTAAAAAGTCTGCCCTTGTATATATTGGAATATCAAGAAATATAGCTAACTTTGGTTTTCTTTTAAGAAGAGGCCTTTCTAAACACTTAAAATCAAAATCTGGAGTAGCAACCCACCGATAAGAAATAAGATTCACTCCCAATCTTTTTAAGAATCTTGAAAAAAAATAAGCTGAACAACAGCCATCTCCATCTCCGTGATATACTATGGTAACCTTTTCTTTAGATATAGAAAGTGTATCTTCTATAAACTTCTTTGTCTCCTTAATAAGCTCCTCATTAATTAACCATAATCTATCTGGCATATCCCTTATCCTTTATATATTGTTTCATAGAAGGTAATCTATCCTCATAGTCTTTTACCATATCATATACATAGCCAGAAAGGGCAATAAGCCCTATTAAATTGGGAATTGCCATTAATCCATTAGTAATATCAGAAAAAGTCCAGACTATTTTTAATGGTATAGCAGCACCTAAGGGTATCATAAACACATATATCCATCTATATGCCTTAGTTGCAATATCTCCCCATTTTCCAAACAAATAATAAATAGCTCTGTCTCCATAATAACTCCATCCTATTATTGTGGTAAAGGCAAAAAAGACTAATCCAAAGCTTACCACATACGAACCAAAGTTAGGAAGGGCTTTATTAAAAGCTGCAGCAGAAAGAGCTGCTCCATTTAAGACACCTTTATTATAAATACCGCTTATTATTATAACAATAGCGGTCATAGTGCATATTACTATGGTATCAATAAAAGGGCCGAGCATTGCAACACAACCTTCTCTAACAGGTTCTTTTGTTTTAGCAGCAGCATGAGCAATAGCAGCAGATCCAAGCCCTGACTCATTAGAAAAAACCCCTCTTGCAATACCAAATTGCATAGCTTTCATAACGCTATATCCTGCCATACCTCCAACAGCAGCATTAATACCAAATGCCCCATTAAATATCATTTTAAATACCCATATTAATTTATCAGCATTCAGTAATATTATAATAAATGCGGTGATAACATATACAAACGCCATAAAAGGGACTATCCTTTCTGCTATTTTTGCTATTCTTTTTACTCCACCAATTATCACGATTGCCACTAATATGGCCATTATAATTCCAATAAATATTGCCAATAATGTCTTCATATTTTCTGAACATGAATGTAGAAAAGGGTCTGCTACAGAATTGGCTTGAACCATGTTACCTATTCCAAAAGAAGCGATAACAGTAAAAATAGCGAAAGCTATTCCCAAATATTTTTTACCCAGCCCTTTATCTAAATAATACATGGGACCGCCAGCTACAATACCATATCTATTTATTTCTCTAAATTTAACTGCAAGCATACAGCATGTAAACTTTGTAGCCATACCTAAAAAAGCAGTAATCCACATCCAAAAAATAGCCCCTGGGCCACCTGCTGCTATTGCTGTAGCTACACCGGCAATATTGCCAGTACCTATAGTAGCTGATAAGGCAGTAGAAAGAGCCTGAAAATATGTAATTTCTCCTTTCTCATCTGGACTATCCCATTTTCCAGATAAACAACTTATACCATGCAAAAAATAACGAAACTGAATAAGTCTTAATCTTATACTTAAAAAAATTCCTGTTCCTAAAAGCAGAAATACTAAAAAATGACCCCATAGCCAGCTATCTATTATATCAAGTAGAGTTTGAATATTGCTCATACAACTAACTTATACCCCAAGTATAAAACGAGCGTATTATAACATTGCATTTAGCATTTCTCAAAACTTTCCAAATACATAGTCAAAAAATTGACGAAAATCAAATAAATAAATATAAAAAAATATAAAAGACGTCTAAACAAATAATTATATGGAGACTTAAACATGAATATAATTATATGGTCATTGATAGGTGCATGTATATTGTCCGCTATAATAATCGTGTGGGTATTTATTTCTTATTATTCTATCTCGAATTTAAATGAGCCAGATGGAAAAGCGCGAATCACAGGCAAATGTGGAGATACAATGGAAATATATTTAAAATTCCATAACGGAAAAGTTATTGATACATCTTATTGGACAGATGGCTGTTTATATAGTTATAACTCGCTCTGTGCAGCAGCTGAACTGGCAAAAGGTAAAACACCAGATGAGATAGCAGAAATAGATGCTAAAATGATAAAAGACTATATTGGAGGGCTTCCTTCCGATCATATCCATTGTGCACAACTGGCAGAAGAGACTCTACAGGCTGCTTTAAATGATTACATGATAAAAATAACTAAACAAACAAAGGAACAAAGCCCAGCTAAAGCTTAAACTTATATACCTAAAAACTTTCTCTTTTTATCTATATGTGCAAGAATAAGATTGGCAGCTTTTTCAGGATCAGGCTCAATAGTAAACTTGGCTTTTATCACTTCTTCAAGTTTATCCCCCAAAAGATCCATAACTTTTAGACTACCAAATATTCTTGGAGCAGTACCAAGTACTGTAAAAACACCTGACGCTACAAAATATGTGCCTATAGATACAGCCTTTTGGCTATACCATTCAGGTGCAGCACCCGCTACAGGTAGATCTGATATATCTACTCCTAATTCTTTAGCAATAGTAGAAAGAAGAACAAGAATTCTGGAACAATCAACACAAGAACCCATATGTAAGACAGGAGGAATATTTAAGCTTTCAATTACAGACCTTAATCCTGCTCCTGCCTTAGATGAAGCCTTTGGCATAAGAAGACCTTGTTTTGCGCATGCTATAGCACTACAACCAGTAACTACAACAAGTACATTCTCTTTTATCAATTTTTTAGCAAGTTTTACATGAGCAAAATCATGTTTTATCTTTGGATTGTTACAACCTACAATGCCTACTATCCCTCTAATCTTTGCGCTTTTTATAGCATCAACTATTGGTTTAATAGTACCTCCTAATGCAGAAAGAATTGTTTCTACAGAGAAACCTGCCATAAGCTTCTGGATTCCATCAGGAATGAAAATTTTATCCTTTTTTCTATTTGGAAAATTTTCTATAGCGGCTTTTATAATATCTTTTGCTATATTGAAAGCATTTTCTGGATGAAATTCATAATGAATAGCACCAACAAATTTTGCTTTTTCTGATGTGGTTATCACTTTTGTATGAAAACATTTAGCTATCTCTATTAATGCAGGAAATATACATTGATAATCTATGACCATCGCCTCAATTACACCAGTTATTATTGCAAGTTCTTGATTAAGCATATTTCCGGCTACAGGAATTCCTTGTCTCATAAGGATTTCATTTCCAGTGCAACACATTCCTACTATATTTACTCCATTAGCACCTTTCTCTTTTGCAAGATTTAAAAGATCTACTTCCTCAGACGCCTTGACTATCAACTCAGATAAAACTGGATTATGCCCATGTAAGACTATATTTACATGATCTTCTTTTAATGTATAAAGCCCTACTTCTGCTTCGTTAATAGACGGGGTTCCAAACAATATATCTGATATCTCTGTAGCAATCATAGATCCTCCCCATCCATCAGCAATAGCAGTTCTAATACCATGTATCAAAATACTAACATAATGATTATCCACGCCCATATGAACTCTGTGCATAGCTTCAACAATCTCTCTATCAATACCTCTTGGCACAACATCTAAATTTTGCCATATCTCCATACGCTTAGCAGGAACCCTTTTTACAAATACTATCTCACCTTTTACTGTGCCGAATTCTTCCATCATATTAAAAATAAGCTCCTTTAATATATCTTTTAATCCCTTATTCTCAATAATAATATTATATTCTTGAGCAATCCTTTTGAGTTTATCTTGATCTGTTATCTTATATCCATGTGCCAAACCTTCTGCTGTTTTCAAAGCTACTTCCAAAACCTCTCTGCCATGATCAGAATGAGCAGCAGCACCAGCAGAAAGCATTTGAAGTAAATTTCTTGCTACCATTATATCCTTATCAGCTCCACATACTCCTTTTCTTGGTTCACCACCAAAAGGGTCTATCCTGCACGGACCAAGTGCGCATAATGTGCAACATATACCTAATTGACCATATCCACATTGAGGTTTTTGTGCCTCATATCTTTCCCATACGGTATTTATGCCTTCGTCTATCCCCTTTTTAATAACAGATGCTGCTTGCTTATCTATAGTTCGCTTATTATGTGGATACTCCATATTAATCCTCCCCTACCCTATTAAGCCTTCTCATATAATCTCTCCACAAATGAATTTCATCAGGAAGTTTTTGAATAGGTATATCTATACCAGACATATAAAAAATCAATCTTTTTCGCTTTTCTTTCTGATATCTATCAAATTCCTTATACACCAATGCCCCAGTTTTACAGGCTTCAGCAAACGCCGGAATTTGGTCAATTCTTTAAACGCTCCATGCAACCAACACACTTTACAGCAAGTCTTTTTTTAAAAGGTGTATTTATTATAGTATATGCAATAACTCCAAAAGGGCAAGCAAGACTACATATGCTACATCCAATACATAATAATAATGAGTCTACTTGAATAAGTTCATTTTCATCCTTTCTAATCGTGGACATAGGACACACATTCGTACAAGTAGGAACATAACAGTGCCTACAATTCAGCAGAAAAGACAACAAAGTCTTTCTTTATCTCTATATTAATCATGCTGACAGGAAAATATACCCCTTTAGAATGTTCTTCTACACCAGCATTTCACAATGCTTACATCCTATGCAACTTTCATAATTTATATTAACTAACTTTATATATGTAATTTTTTTATTAAAACATATAAATTTACAAAGTAATACCATATTTTTTTATTTTCATTGTTAAAGTCTTTCTGTTGATACCCAAAATATGAGCTGCTTCTATCTTTTTACCTTTTGTATATTTTAGAACAAATTTTATATATCTCTTTTCCATTTCCTCCAAACTTAAAGGTATATTAGAAAATTCTCTAATTTCATCATCTTGATGAACAATAAAAGAAGGTAAATGCTCTACCCTAATAACACCACTATCTTCTAATATAAGGATACGTTCAATAATATGTTCTAATTCTCTAACATTTCCAGGCCATGGATATCCTTTTAATACTTCTAATGCCTCTTGAGAAAAAATAGGAATATCTCTCTTAATCTTTTTGGAAATCTTTTTTAAGAAGTAATCAATTAATAAAGGAATATCCTCTACCCTATTCCTTAAAGGAGGCAAATTAATAGGAACTACACTTAATCTATAATATAAATCTTCTCTAAATTCACCTTTTTCTACTTCCTCTTTTATATCTTTATTAGATGCAGATATAATTCTTATATCTACTTTTATCTTTTTACTGTCTCCTATCTTCATGAATTCACGTTCTTGAATTACCCTTAAAAGCTTAGCCTGAATATTTAAACTAAGATTGCTTATTTCGTCAAAAAAGAATGTTCCATGATTTGCAAGTTCTAAAAGCCCATGTTTTGTATGATATGCTCCAGTAAATGATCCTTTCACATGACCAAAAAGTTCACTTTCTAAAAGTGTTTCTACCAATGCTGAACAATCTACTGCTACAAATTCTTCATTCTTTCTATTGCTAAAAGAATGAATTGCACGAGCTACAAGTTCCTTACCTGTTCCAGATTCACCTGTTATAAGAACAGTGCTATCAGTTGATGCAACCTTAAATATCCTCTTAAAAAGTTTTTTCATAGCAGGAGATTTTCCAACTATTATTCTAGAAGAATCAATAGGAAGTCCATATTTATCCTTGTAATCTATCCCATCAGATAATACTGTTTTTAATATAGACTCAAGCTTGGAAACACTAAATGGTTTGACCAAATAATCTAATGCTCCCAATTTTATACAATCAACTGCTGACTCTATAGTAGGATAACCAGTTATCATTATTACATCTATATATGAATATTTGCTTTTTATCTCTTTTAAAAGGGATACGCCATCAATGTCAGGCAGTCTTATATCTAACAGGATAAGATCAAAGGAGTCTTTTTGAAGAATCTTTAAAGCCTCTTTTCCATCCTTTGCTTGAATAAAAGGAGCATGAATCCTTTGCAGTACTTTACTAATTGCCTTTCTAACCACAGCGTCATCGTCAACTATTAACACCTTGCCAAGGCTGTATGGTGATTTATCGGCCATACTATTTAGCCATAGGAAGAAAAATCACAAATGTAGTTCCCTTTCCTACTTCACTTTCTACATTAATACTCCCCTTATGAGCATCTATGATATTTTTCACAATATATAAACCAAGTCCTGTTCCTGTAACTCTTCTGGTTTTAGAGTCTTTAACCCTATAAAATTTATCAAATATCTTTGGTATCTCTTCTCTTGGAATACCAATACCAGTATCAGATACTTTTATTTCTATATATTCCCCACGCCCTTTTACTAAAACTACTACCTTGCCTCCATCTGGAGAATAATTTATGGCATTACTAATAAGATTATTAAATACTTCTTCTATACTTTCAGGATCAGCAGAAACAAGGCCAACATTTTCACATGAATATAATAAATCAATTCCTTGATTTCTCGCTCTTTCTTGCATAAGGCTAACCACCTTTTCTACTATCTTGCATATATCAGTAGGCACAAGATGTTGTACATATCTTCCAGCCTCTATTTTTGCTACATCTAATAAATCATTAATCAGATTTAAAAGCTCATCAATTCTGGATATTTCTCTATTTACAAAATCTTTCTGTTTTTCATTCAGAGGTCCAGCCAGTTCCTCTAAAAGAACACTATTCATTTGTCTTATAGCTACAAGAGGACTTCTCAATTCATGAACTACCATATTTATAAAATCAGTTTTCATTTCATCCAACCTCTTAAAAGGTGTGATATCCTCCAATACAGTTACTGTTCCCACAATATTATTATCAGGCCCTAATGCTGCTGCCGATATTGCTCTTATGTATTTATTTCCAATACTTAACTCCTGGGAAAATGCCTCATTTTTCTTTACATTTGTATCAATAATGCCTTTTAGTGTATGAATCAATGTTTCATTATTTATTACCTTATTGATGGGAATAGGACTTTCAAGTTCCCCTTTTATCTCCATCATTCTCATAAGAGCAGGATTGTGTAACACCACCTCTAAAGCTCTATTAGTAACCATTACCCCATTTGCCATACAATTTATAATAGTTTTCAATCTGCTTTTTTCTAGACTAAGATCATATAAATTTTTTGATCTTTCTTCTTCTAATTGTCTGGCCTGTTTTTCCAGTCGTCTCTTCTCTGCCGCTCGAGATATGGTCAAAAGAAATTGGTCAATTTGAAATGGCTTGGTAATAAAATCATATGCCCCTTTTTTCATACATTCCACAGCAGTATCCACAGTACCATGCCCAGTTATTATTATTACAGGAAGATCTGGATATTTATTAACAACAATCTCTAATAATTCTTCTCCACTCATTCCTGGCATTTTGAGATCTAATAATATCAAATCAATATTTTTATCCTTAAGCATATATATTGCCTGTTCCCCATTTTCAGCAGTATATACCTCATACCCTCGTCCTGTTAAAACCTTAGAACAGCCATCTCTTACTACTTTTTCATCGTCTACCACTAATATATGTGTTTTGTAATTCATAATTCCTCCATACCAATAAAAAGAGGCTGTTCAATTAATTTTTCCTCTGCTTTAAGGGGAAGCTCTACAATAAAAACTGTGCCTCCATCTGGTGGACACTTAAATCTTATACTTCCACCATGAAGATTTACTATGTTTTGAGAAATACTAAGCCCTAATCCTGTTCCCTTACCTGCTGGCTTTGTAGTAAAAAAGATTTCAAATATTTTATCTCTAAGCTCCTCTGGGATACCAGGACCTGTATCTGCTATTTTAATAATAAATTTATTACTATCTTGATTAAAAGATACCTCTATAGTCAAAATTCCTTTCCCTTCCATTGCATCTGCTGCATTAATAAAAAGATTCACAAATACTTGCTGAAGCTGCCCTATATCTCCATACATCTTGGGCATATTAGACTGAATATGTTTAACAACCTCTATATCATGGAAAAGGGCCTGTTTCATCAGTATATTTAAACAAAAATTAATAAGTTCTTCTAAATCAAAATATGAGGGTTTTCCAATAGATTGTCTACTAAACTCAAGAAGTTCAGAAACAATCCTTTTACATCTAAGTGTTTGATTTATTATTTCTTGAACATCTTCTCGTAATCTTTGGTTATTCTTTAATTCCTCCTGTAAGAGTTCAGCGTATATAAGAATGCCTGATAAAGGGTTATTTATCTCGTGAGCCACTCCGGCTGCCATTCTGCCAATTGAGGCAACTTTTTCAGATTGAATAAGCTGTAATCGAGTATCTTCAAGATCTTTTCTCATTTTATTTATTTCTCGCATATCTCTAAATACACCGACACTGCCTACTTCTTTACCATCTATAGTTATTATAGAAGCAGTTAAAGTTACCGGTATCTCTTCTCCTGTTTTGCTCTTTATTGTCATACTAATAGGATTTAATTTGCCTGGAGGTCCATATTCATTACTTCTCATTCTTCTCATATTTTCTCTGGCAAGATTTATATCATAGAAATAGCTTAAATGGCCTTTATTGATTATCTCATCTGCTGAATAACCGGTAAGCCTTTCCATTGCCTCATTAAATATCAATACATTCCCTTTTATATCCAGAAATACTATTCCATCCACACTATTTTTAATCACATTTTCAAAAAAGGTCTTTGACCGTATTAATTCTTTTTCTAATCTTACTTTTTCAGTAACATCAATAGATATTTCTATAATTTGACATAAATCTCCCATATCATCATATATAGGGGTAACAGTTATGGAATCAAATTTCTGCTCCCCGGAACCATTTTTGTATTCATGAATTATATTTAAGATATTTGTACTTATTACATTTGTATTAGCAAACTCTTTTATATAGCATTCTCTTCCCACATGATTACATGGAAAATCTAATCCATATCTTATCTTATAGCATTTCTCACCTATAACCTTTTTGTCTTTTAAATTGAGTTCATCTCTAAATGTCTGATTAACTCTGTAGATAGTCATATCTCTATTTACCACCATTATCCTAAAAGGCAGAGAATCTATAAATCTTTGAATACGATCTTCTCCGATACTAAAAGGCAAAAATATCAATTGAGCAGATTTTTCATCTATAATAGAAATATGAGATGGTTTTGTATTTACAATATCTTTAAATATCTCCTCGGATCCTGACATATCAATAATAATATCTAAGTCTTTCAATTCATAAAGTTTTTTATAATCTGGAGTTACAAATATCCCTTTTTCCCTTACATATGACAAAATCGTTTCTTTATTTTCTGCATTTTGCAATGCAATTGCTATAATTTTTATATTTAATGCTTTATAAATTCTTTCTTTAAAAAATTTATTTATAAATTGAGCAGGAAAAGTCTTTCCACAAACAATAGCTAAATTTAGATGGGATATATTTGGAAGCATATTCATTTATTATGTAATCGTTTTATTATCCTTGACTCCAATTCTTTTATTATCAGCATGATAGTTCTACTGGGTATTATTGGACCTGAATTATTCCAACCTGCTTTAAGGGCTTGATCTCTCTTTTCTCTGAATTCTCTCAAACTACTAACAATCGGCTCCCATAAAAATAATTTTTGGAGAATGTGCCGTTCAGGAGAAGTTAAATCCTTATCAGTATCTATCTTTTCGTTATTTATTGTTATAATCATTTTAATTAAGACTAACAAAACTATAATCTTATATCAATAAAAAAAGCCCACTGATCTTTCAAAAGACCAGTGGGCTTTTTTTATTATAATAATAAATTATATTATACCTTTGGTCTTGGAAGCATCCCAGCTCTTTCTGCAATCTCAGGCACTCTATGTTCCCACTCTATAGCCATAAGATGAACTCCCGAAACTCCTTCCATTTCTTTAAGTTCTTGAATTTGTTCTACAGCAATCTTTATTCCTTCCTCCGCTCCTTTTCCTTTTCCAGCACCCCTCAATCTCTTTATAAGCTCTTCTGGAACATCCATACCAGGAACTTGAGTAGCCATATACCTTGCCATACCAACACTTTTAAGAGGAGTAATTCCTGCAAGTATATAACATTTCTCATGTAGCCCCATATCTACAACCTGCTTCATAAATTCTCTAAATCTTTCCATATTATATATACATTGAGTCTGAATAAAATCAGCGCCAGCAGCCACCTTCTTTGCAAGACGATATACCCTATATTCCAAAGGCTCTGCAAAAGGATTACATGCAGCACCAATAAAAAGTTTTGGCGGTACATCAATATTTTCGCCATTCAAAAATTTCCCATCATCTCTCATCTTCTTTACCATACTTATTAGTTGTATAGAATCTATATCATAAACATTCTTTGCATCTGGATGATCTCCAAATCTTTGATGATCCCCAGAAAGACAGAGCATATTCTTTATTCCATGTGCAGATACTCCTAATATATCACTTTGCATAGCAAGACGATTCCTATCTCGACATACCATCTGAAAATTGGGATCAAGCCCTTCTTGCAATAAAATCAAAGAAGCTGCCCAACTGGACATTCTAACCACAGCGGTTTGATTATCTGTAATATTTACAGCATCCACACACCCTTTTAAATATTGAGCCTTCTTTTTAACAACTTCTACATTTGCGCCTCGAGGGGGTCCACATTCTCCTGTAAATGCAAAATATCCTGCCTTCAACACCTTTTCCAAATTGCTTCCAGATTTATATTCTGTCATTTTACCAGTTCCTCCCTGACCATTTTTCTTGGTCCACCATCCCTTGCAGTAAGCCAACTCTTAGGTGGCTTTATTTCTATAAGCTCTTGTAATCGACCCTGAGCCATCATCTTTCTGACTATCTTATCCCATATGCAATCTATTTCTGGCGAAACCTCACATTTCCCTTTATTAGAGCCACCACATGGACCATTCATAAGACTCTTAGAACAACGTGCAATAGGACACATCCCCCCAAAATAATGGATAACACATTGGCCACATCCTGCACATCTTTCAGCCCATACTCCATGTTCAATTGCTCCTCCCATAAATCTTGTATTAACTCCAGGAAATACTTTTGCCTCAGGATATCTTTCTGAGATAAACTGTGGACCAACACCACATGCAATTGAAATTATGCCATCATAATCTTTAATAATATCCTTAAGTTCTTCAATGTATTCTGGATCGCATTGTCTTTCTAAAGTTATCTCTCCCACTTCTAAACTATTCCCTTGTTTTTTTGCAGAAATTCTAATACTGGAAGCAAGAATAGCAACTTCCTTTGTTCCCCCTACGTTACATACTGTTACACAACCTTTACATCCCACTACTAAAACATTATTTAAGCCTTTTATCATTTCCAAAATCTCTTTTATAGGTTTTGCTTCAGCTACTATCATCTCCAATACCTCGCAAAATAAATTTAAAATATCGGTCCTAATTCTTTGACCTTATTTGTCATTTCGTACGCTATATTTACAAAATCTTGTCCCTTTCCTGCATAAAGACTAAAAACCTCGATTCTCTGAGGCTCTATTCCTATCTGTTCCAATATCTTTTTAACATACTCTACCCTCTTCTTTAATTTCAATATACCATTCATATATTGACAGCTATCTTCTTGACAACCTGCCACATATACTGCATCCGCCCCATATTCAAAAGGTTTTAAGAGATGCAATATTTCTATACGTCCTGTACATGGAACATTAATGAGCTTGATATTATCAGGCAAACCCAGTTTCATCCTATCAGCTATATTAGCTGCAGAAGATGCACAATTAGAACAATAAAATGCAACTATTTTTGGCTTAAAATCTTGCATATCTCGCTCCTCTTAAGCTATTTGTTGTAAAAGCATAGCTGGTACTTGTACCAGCATATCATCACTACAATATGACATCTTAATAGCCTTACCCGGACATTCTGAGACACATATACCACAACCTTTGCACAGTAAAGGATCAATAAAAGCTGCCCCTCTTTCATGGTCAATATATGGTATTCCAAACGGACATGTCCTAACACAGGTACAACATACTGCACATTTGCCAGGATCAACTTCTGCAACTAATCCACCTTTTAGGAGAAAATCTTGTTTTAATATTGATACTGCTCTCACAGAAGCAGCTCTCGCTTGCGCAATACATTCCATTATATCTTTTGGATAATCGGCTATTCCTGCTATAAATATTCCCTCCTTTGTGGTGTCAACAGGTCTCATCTTTTCTGGAGATTCAGCAAAGAATCCATTATTATTTAAAGAAACACCAAACATATCAGCAATATCTTTGCTACCTACAGCTTCAATAGCTGTTTGTAGTGAAAGAAGATCCGCTTTTATTAAGATTTCTCTTTGCAAGACAGGATCAAATACAATAATATCAAGCCGGCCATCATCCCCATTTCTCACAATTGGTTTTCTGGTTAATTCATACCTTATAAATATAACACCTTTTTTACGAGCTTCTCTATATAAAAGCTCATTAAAGCCAGTAGCTCTTATATCTCTATTTATTATATATATATCCATATTTGGATTTTGTTCTTTTAACTCAAGAGCTGCTTTTATAGAAAAACTACAACAGATATTACTACAATAAGGACGTTTATCATCTCTTGATCCAACACATTGTATAAAAGCCACACTATTTACGCCTTTAAAGTATCCAGAATCACTTGCTATCTTTTGCATCAATTCAGACCATAAAAGTACTTTATCACTTTTACCATACATATATTCATCAACTTTTATAGGTTCACCACCTATAGCAATTATAGTAACTCCATGCCTTATTTCTATCTCTCTACCATCTTGGATTATAGTAGTAATAAAGTTTCCATCAGTGCCAATACTTTTCTTTATTACTGAGTTAGTCATTATATTGACCTTATCATTGGCTTCTAATGCAGAAATAAGCTTTTGCAAATATAGATTAACATCACTTCCTTCCCAAGTCTCTTTAATATAACGTCCATGACCGCCTAATCTATCTGTTTTTTCAATTAATGTCACAGGATAACCTTGATTTGCTATACTAAAAGCTGTTTCAAGACCTGAAATACCTCCACCAACAACTAAAGCATGCTTTATAACAGGAACCTTCATAACAGAGGTAGGAGTATCCATAGAAATACGGGTTACAGCTAATCTAATACGGTCTCTTATCTGGTCTAATGTATTAACTGATCTAAGGTCCAGTAATTCATACATATATGGATTTAAACCAGAAATTCTTAGTGCCTCTTGAATAACATTTTTATGAACTATAGGGCTACAGCTGGCAAAGATTAATCGGTTAGCATTAGTATCTTTAAAAATATTTACTATCTTATCTTTCATATCTTCATTTATTTTTATAGATTTAATGATTAAGGGTTCCGCCTTTATTGTTTCTTCAATATATTTCTCAATCTCATTTTCTTCCACATTTTCACATATAGTATAGGCAAATATTATTTTTGGTTCTTCGTTTTCTATATTCCTAATTTCAGGATATACCACTGGGGATGTAAAAGCCTCAGGTTCGATAGAAGACAATATATAAGAGGCCACTGATCCTGCCTGACATAAAGATTGTCTAATATCACAAGGGCCAGAAATAGCACCACATACAAAAACACCAGGAATATTAGTCTTACCCGGAAAAAGAGGATCAGATTTGATAAAATTACCTTCAGCAAGTTCAAGCCCCAGTTTTTTTGCGAGCTCAACAGCGTTTTTAGAAGGTCTTAAACCAACTGATAGAACTACAAGATCAAATTTTTCTTCGTGAGGTTCTCCAGTATCATCTGCAAATCTTAATGATACAACATCATCTTTTGGTTCAATAGTATGAATTCTACATCTTACAAGATTTACCCCCTTATCAAGTGCATTGTTCATATATTCTTCAAAACCCTTTCCCTGAGCCCTCATGTCCATATAGAATATAGTAGTATCAATATCAGGATTTGTTTCCTTAGTATTAAGCGCTTCTTTCAATGCATACATGCAACATACTGAAGAACAATAAGGAGCATCGCAACGATTTATATCTCGAGATCCTACACATTGAAGCCAAGCAATTCTTTGAGGAACCTTTCCATCAGAAGGTCTCTGTATAATACCATTACTTACACCTAATGGTTTTTGTATTTGTTCATATTCTAAACTTGTAATAACATTTGGATGAGAATAGGCATAATTTTCATATGCAGATGGATCAAAAGGTTCAAAACCAGATGCAAGTACAATACCTGCTACATTAATATCAGAATTTCCCTGAGGAGTTTTTAAAGAAATTTTAAAATTTCCTATCTTTCCATCTACAGATTTAATTTCTGTGTTTAAAAAAACTTTAATATTTGGATCTTGTTGACAGGCATATACTTTCGG
The DNA here is from genome assembly GCA_964567535.1 of uncultured Desulfobacterales bacterium. Lineage (GTDB taxonomy): Bacteria > Desulfobacterota > DSM-4660 > Desulfatiglandales > JALVZP01 > CAZMNC01. Next base: position 27,340 of record CAZMNC010000083.1, read on the forward strand.
ATCTAATTTACAACATGAACAAATTGGATATATTCTATGAAGATCTGGTATCATTCCACCCAGATGATCTGATCTTTCTACTAAGTAAACTCCATAACCTAAAGAAGAAAGTTCCAATGCTGTTTCTACACCTGCTATACCACCACCTAACACTAAAATAGTCCCTTTTTCCTTATTGCTCATAATTCCTTCTCCTTAAGAAAATACTAATCAAATTCGAAGCTATTAATTGACATAATATGATACCTGGTGTCAAGTCAAATTTTGTTTAATAATATTATCAATATATTACTGATTAAAATATATTATGATAATAAATACAAATCAAACTACTAAAAAAGGAGGATAACATGAAATTTGTGGTTCAAGAACATCATTCAAAAAAACTCCATTATGACTTTAGGCTTGAAATGGGGGGAATACTTAAATCATGGGCTATCCCAAAAGGTCCATCTACGAATCCTAAAGATAAAAGATTAGCAGTAATGGTGCATGATCATCCCTTAGATTACATTGACTTTGAGGGAGAAATACCTCCAGACCAGTATGGAGCTGGAAAAGTTTATATATGGGATAAAGGAGAATATGAACTTATTGAAGGGGATGATCCTATTAAAGAGCTTGAAAAAGGAAAGATCGTGTTTAGATTAAATGGTAATAGATTGAAAGGGGAGTTTGTACTTATTAAAATGAAAGGAAAAGGAGAGAATTGGCTTTTAATTAAGAAAAAGGAGCATTAGACAAGAACAGGAGATAATATTATGGAAAAATCTAAGTTTCAGGCCTCTATTAAAATGGAATTCTCTCGATTTAGTATTCCTCCTATAGTCAGTGCCCTTGTATTAGGTAAAAAGGCAAATATAGGATTAAATGCTATGACAAAGGCAATCGATGAAATGTCTCCTGACACATTTAAATCTATAAAAGTAGATCACCAAACTATAGAAGGAATAATAATTAGAGAATCAGATCTGCGCAAAGTTCCAGAAAAAGAACTTATCCCTCTTATACTAAAACATGCTGAAAAAATAATGGATGAGAGAGATTCTCTACATGTAGTAATAGATATCTCTGTTATTGTAGTGGAGGAGGTGTCAATTGAATGATAAACAATGCCACAAAAACTGTATCAGATATTATCGAACATGTTCCTCTATTTAGAGATAAAGCTACATTAAAAGATATATCCTTAGAGCTTGAGAAAAAACCAGTAGTTATAGTAAGTGGAGAAGATTATTATATATTACAAGCAAATGCTGTAATAGGATATCCAGACACAAGAAGAGTTATAGATGTACCTTTGATTAAAGCGCCTATTTTTTCTCCAGATACCCCTATAACTGATGCATTAAATGATCTTAAAGAAAAGAAAATAGATTATGGAATAGTAATAAAAAATAAAGATGTTTTAGGAATTGTCTCTGTTATAAATATTATAAAAGAAATAGCTCAGAATATAAAGGAAGAAGCAGAAATAGGAAATATATTGTTAGAAACCATATATCATACAGATTCTATATTATGGAAAACAAAAAAATTTTATAAAGAAGATATAGAATCAAATATCTTAAAAAAAGAAATTATCTTTTTTGGAAATATAAAAAAGATATTAGGTTATTCTTATAATGAATTAAAAAACAATCCTGGTTTATGGATAAAGGGTATATATCCAACTCATAGGAGCAACATAGAAAATCTTCTAAAAAGAGCCTTATTGAAAGAAGGACATGGTGAATATGTATATCGTTATAAACACCCTGAAAGAGGCTGGATATGGCTTTCTTCTCATTTTCATTTTGTTGAAGAGGAAAAACCGTTATTAACCTTATATGGAATAACCAGGGATATAAGCAAAAAATATCAAGAAGATATTAAAAACGAATTATTATGTTATATATATCATAATCTATCTGAAATACCTCCAGGCGAAGTAATAACAAATGCGATAAATGCATTAAGTGAATATCTACCTATAGATGTAGCATTTCTAATTCAGGTAAAAGAAGATAACAAGATATATCCTCGTATAGAATGGGTAAAAAACACTTATAGAAAAATAATGGATAAATATATCAAAAATCTTAGCAACTTATTATGGGAAACCGATAGTTCAGGAAGATTAAAGCCAAAATATATAAAAACCATATTAAAGGATATGGTAAAAAAAGGGCATACTTTTTATATTCCTAATAGTTCGCTATTTCCTGATAATTTAGTAAAAATGGCTTATGATTTCGGGCTGAAAACAGGTTTTTTTATTCCTCTCGGAAGAGAAAAAGATTGTTATATTCTTATTTTTGCATCTTTTAAAAAAGACGCCTTTAATGAAATCCATAGACTGATTGTTGAAGAACTTAGACCAGTATTTGCCTCAATTTTAAGGGCATGGCTTTATGAAAAACAACTACAAGAAATAAATAAAGACTTAGAAAATAGGGTAAGACAAAAAACGCTTGAATTAGAAGTTATGTATAAGCTATCTCAAAAATTGAGATATGTTTTAGATTATGATGAATTATTTAAATTAATGATAGATGAATTATATAGAGTTATTCAATATGATATAATAATAAGTTTTGTATATGTGGATCCAAAACCACGTTTTTACATATACTCAATAAAACCTATTAAAAAAGAATTAAAAGATTCATTGATAAGTTCTCTTATTAATATATTTGAAGAATTTTCTGGGAAGAAGGTAAGCTTAGATGAAATTGAGATTGTATTATACGATCCATTAAAAAAAGATTCAAAGCCTTTAGATAGACTTTATTCTTTTTTTAAAGGGCCTATAATCGGCAAAGAAAAAAGATGCATAGGTATATTATTTATAGGTACCTACAGAAAACATGCTATATCAGAATCCAATATAAGGCTTATCCAAAATTTACTAAATCAAATCTCTATATCTATAGAAGCAATAGAAGATATCTTAAGAAAAGAAAAAAAGAGGCTTGAGAGTCTTGTAGAATCATTAAAAGATGGTGTGATACTGATAGATAAAGCCAAAAAAATTATATTAACTAATTCCTTAGGTGATTCTTATGTAAAAGAATTAGCAATAATAAAAGAAGGTAATATCTTATCTAAAATTGGAGATATTAAAATTGAAGACATTATAAATACAAAAAATTATTTTCCTTATGAATTAATAAAAGATAATAGAGTATTTGAAATAACTTCCAGTAGAGTAGAAACAGGACCTGAGCGGGGTGGATGGATAATAGTAATAAAAGATATTACAAA
>CAZMNC010000084.1:0-41552 GCA_964567535.1 uncultured Desulfobacterales bacterium
TCATATTCTATGTTAACCATATATCTATACAGACAGGGACAATGTATGGTGTATTTGTTATAGACAAAAGAGATAACTCTGAAGTTACTACTATTGTAGCAAAACGGGGAGAATTAATTAATTGGCCTAAAAAAGAAATAGTCACTTTTCATTTTGTAGAAGGCACAATATTTTCTACTGATAAAGATTTTAATTCCATAAGGACAATCGATTTTAATACGTATAATTTAAACTTAAAACTTAAGGATATTATTCCAAGTATGGCCTTAAAAAGAATTAAACCAAAAGAAATGACAATAACACAACTATTAAAAGCATTAAAAAGAAGAGATATGTCTTACATAAAACGAAACTTAATAATTATAGAACTCATAGAGAGATTTTCGTTGCCAATTGGAGTATTTCTCATGGGAATAATAGGTATGCCATTAGGAATGCAGATAAAAATAAAAACTCGTTCAATAGGGATAGGAATAGGGCTTGGGATATTTTTTATATATTATATGGGGCTTGCTGGTGCAAAAAGTATTTGTGAAACAGGAGCAATTCCTCCTGCTTTGGGTATGTGGATACCAGATCTTTTCTTATTAATAGCAAGTATATACTTTATAAGGCTTTCAGCAGAAGATAAAGAGATACATGTACCAATTTTTATAAACAAAATTTTTAATTTTATTAAAAAATGAAGATTTTAGATAAATATGTAATAAAAGAAGTATCTAAATACATGGGCATATGTATTCTAATATTCACTAGTATTTATTTAGCTATAGATATACTCCAAAAAATAGATGATTTTATGGAAGCCAAAGTACAAGAAACAATAATGTTTAAATATTTCTTATACAAAATTCCTTTTATAGCTGTACAAATGATCCCTATAGCTATACTTATATCTGTTATAGTCACATTTAGCCTTATGAAAAAGAACAATGAACTTGTGGCACTTCAAACATCTGGCATCAGCATAAAAAGAATATCATTTCCAGCTATTGGGATAGCTATAATTATTGTCTTTCTATCCTTCTTTTTTTCTGAACTTATTGTCCCCTATACCAGTTCTAAAGCAGAGAATATATGGAACAGAGATGTAAAAAAAGGGAGATACAAAAGGTTCTTTAAGAGAAAAAATATATGTTATAAGGGAAAAGACTGTATATTCTGGATAGAATATTTTGATGGGAAAAATATGATCATGAAAAAGGCTATCTTTTACTTTTTTAATAAAAAGTTTGTGCTTATAAAAAGGATACAAGCCAAAAGAGTTATATGGACAGGTAGAACATGGATAGCAGAAAATGGAATAGAACAGACAGCAAGAATTAAAAGAAAGGGATTTAATCTCAAGAGATTTGACAGTAAATTGCTAAATATTTCTGAAACCCCAGACTCCTTTTTAAGACCTATGAAAAAACCCGAAGAAATGAATTATTGGCAGTTAAGGCGTTTTGCAAAAGAAATAAAAAAAGAAGGTTATAATGCTAAGAGATATTTTGTAGACACATATATGAAGTTGGCCTTTCCATTTATAAATCTTGTTGTAGTATTAGTAGGGGTTCCAGCATCTATAAAATTAAAAAAGAGTAGTATACCAATGGCTATTTCCTTAGGTATCGGGATATGTTTTCTTTATATAATGTTTATGGGAATATTTAGATCCTTAGGCATTTCAGGTGTCTTGCCATCATTTCTTTCTGCATGGATGGCTAACATATTATTCTTGCTCTTTGGTATATATATGATAATCCATATAGAAAAATGAATTATTTATTTATTATTATAGTAGTATTAACTAGTTTTTTTATATCCACTCTCCTGATCCCTATAATAAAGAAAATTGCTGTTCAGTATAATCTTGTATCTAAACCTAAAAAAGATAGATGGCACATAAAACCCACGCCTATATTAGGTGGAGCAGGTATATTTATTTCTTGGGGGATTACATGCATATTATTCTATAAATATGTGAATTGGGAAATTCATAAAGACTATTTAGGTATAATTTTTTGTGCAATAATTATTTTCTTTTTGGGTCTTATAGATGACATTTCAGAAATTCAACCCCAGAAAAAACTTGCTGTAGAAATTATAATAGCATCTATTACTATATTCTTTGGTTTTCAACTTAAATGGACAAATTCTTATGTAATTAACATGCTTATATCATTTTTTTGGATTGTTGGAATAACTAATGCATTTAATCTGTTAGACAATATGGATGGACTGGCTGCTGGTATAGCAATTATCTCGGAAACCTTTATAATCATAGTAAATTATCTTTTTTCTGGTACACTCAATATATCTGAACCTTCTATTTACTTAAACCTTGCTTTGTTAGGAGCCCTTTTAGGTTTTTTAGTGTTTAATTTTAATCCAGCAAGTATATTCATGGGAGATGCTGGCAGCCTTTTTATAGGATTTATGCTTTCTGTAGTTTCTATAAGTGGACCAAGTTTTAAGCAAAGAGGCCCCATACATATCATTTCAACAGTAGGAATCCCTATTCTTATACTCCTTATCCCTATATTAGATACAACATTTGTAAGCATTATGAGAAAGCTCTTTGGTAGGCCAATATATATAGGTGGAAAAGACCACTCTTCTCATAGAATTGTAGCAATCGGTTTCTCAGAAAAAGGGGCAGTGCTTATATTATACGCATTTTCAATTGCTTCAGGTATCATGGCTATAGCGATCAACTATTTAAGTATATGGATAGGAATTATCTTAACAGTTATTTTTATAATGGGAATTATATTTTTTTGGATAAAATTGGCAACAGTTAACATATATAAAGAAGCTCCCCATCCTTTTATCTCAAAATTTTATAGTAACAGAAAGATATTTGAAATTCTGTTAGATATGGTTCTAATAATATTTTCTTATTATATAGCTTATATTCTCCGCTTTGAATCAAATATCAAATATAAAATAGGAACTTTTATAAGATCTTTACCCATTGTTGTAGCCACTCAGATGTTGTTTTTATATATACTTGGGATATATAAAGGGATATGGGAAAGGATAAGTGTAAGGGATTTACACAGATATATATGGGCAGTAAGCCTTGGAACCTTTTCTGCCATGATTGTTCTACTATTTTTGTACAGATTCATAAGCTTTTCCAGGGCAGTATTTATTATATACTGGGTTATAACTCTTGTAATCCTTCCTCTCCCAAGATTTCTATTTTATATGCTGGATGAACGCATACTTCAAAAAAATAAGCATGGAAAGCCTATTATAATATATGGAGCTGGAATAGGGGGACAGATCACAGTGAAAGAGATAGAAACAAATAAGGAGCTTGGTCTAAAAATTGTAGGATTTATGGATGACAACAAAGAACTTCACGGAAAAAGAATAATGGGCTACCCTGTACTGGGTAGCTGTAAGGATTTGATTGAACTTATCCAAAAGTATGATATAAAAAAGATAATAATATCCTTCCGGAAAAATGGGGAACAAAAAAAGAAAGAAATCAAATCAAAATTAAATAAAATAAACAAAGATATAGAAGTTCAGCAAATGAAACTTATAATAGAGTAAACTCAAAAATTTTTCCTTTATAATTTTTTATAATCCATTTGTCTTTTTTCTTTTCTTTGACATAATTAGGCAATAGAGGAATTTTCCCTCCGCCTCCTACTAAATCTATAGCAAAATATGGGATACAAAGGCCTGATACATAACCATACAGGCTTTTCATAATATCTAAACCTTTTTTTATACTTACCCAGAAATGTGCGGTACCCTTAACATAATCTGGATAAAACAAATAATATGGTCTAACTCTTATACTCACCAGCCTTCTCATAAGTGTTTTTATTGTGTCTGAATCATCATTAACACCCTTCAAAAGTACAGTTTGAGATGCCAAAGGAATACCCACATTAGCCAGTCTTGAACAAGCAATACTTGCCTCATATGTAATTTCATTAGGATGATTAAAATGAATTATTATATATAAAGGATGAAATCTACTAAGCATATTTGCCAGTCTTTTAGTAATTCTTTGTGGAAAAGTACATGGTGCTCTGGTACCTATTCTTATTATCTCTACATGCGATATAGATTTTAACTGAGTAAGTATTTGATATAACTGTTTATCAGTAAGAAATAAGGGATCTCCTCCAGATATAAGCACCTCTCTTATATCCTTATTTGCCTTTATATATGATATACCCTCCTGTATAGTTTTCATGTTTACTGCATTAGGGTCTCCCACTTTTCTTTTTCTATTACAGAATCTACAGTACATAAAACATTGAGACGAAACCAGAAGCAAAACCCTATCAGGATATTTATGGGTAAGCCCGGGAACAGGAGACATCTCTTCTTCATTTAATGGGTCATCAATACCTCTATCATCTTGAATTTCTCTTATATCAGGTATAGCTTGTTTATATATAGGGTCTCCTTTCTTTTTTATAAGAGATAAATAATACGGATTAATCCTCATTGGATATTTACGAATAACTCTTTTTATGTCTTCAATATTAATGTCAAAAGTTTGAGCTATTTGTTTAGCCCCAGTAATACTTTTGGATAGAATACGTTGCCAAAGAGTCATTTTACATTCTGTTTAATAATATCTATTGATTTCGGGCCACAATTAAATATTAAATCAAATATAGACAAATTGGGAATAAAATCTCCCCACAATTGAGGATAAACGAGTGTATTTGGATTAAAAAATAATATTTCTATTCCTTCTTTTTCAAAAAGATCAATATTTAGATACTTTTTTGCGCTCTTTTGAATAATAAAATGATCGGCTCCTAATTTTTTACATATCTGAATACTAAGATTTGGCTCTTTTTGATTAATCCCTAAATTAGACAATAATACAATATTTACATGTATATTTAGATAATCTATTACATATTTTATAATATTTAAATTTAGTTCTGCTAATTTTTCAATATTTTGATTCAAAATATACTCCCAAAAATCTATATGTTCTAAAAAATATGGTGAATTTTTATATGCCATATACAGACCTGTTATTGTTTTTTCTGTCCATTCTCTTTCATAACATATTTTTACCTCATTTATTTTTTGAACACCTTTTCCTTTTTTCCATACAGGCACTCTTATCCAATATATACCTTTATCATTCTTAAATCTATTTCTGGTAAGCCAAGATCTTCCAAAAGGAAATTGTATAGAATCCAGAATTACCATAACATCACAATAAACCATTTTTTCAAAAAATCCAGAGAAAGGAGCAAAATATGGCCTATAAGTCGAAATAATCATTAAAACAACCAAGAAGATTTTTTCTTTAAATCTCTGTACCTTGCCAGTGAAATTTTATTCACAAATTGAGGATGAGATAAATAGCAAAGCATATTCTTTTTTATATTTTCAACAAAATTACAAAAAATACTATCTTTCTCCTTATTATGCACAAAATATTTTTTGAGTATAAGGATATTTTATAAAATTACCATATTCTTTTCTAAGAATAGAAATTATTTTTTCTGCATCTGTTGTATCAGCAAAATATTTTGTGCTCAGAGGCACTTTCATCTTGGCTTTAAGAGAAACAAACCGTCTATCTTCTGCCGAAGGTTGGCTAATATCTAATGATTCTAAACAAAGGCCATTTGACAAAACAATTTTATCTATAAGTCTACTTTCCATAATGAAAATTAATTTTTCTTTTGAAGATTTAATTATTTTTTTTGCTTTATAAATAAAAAAATTAGTTTTAAATATTTTTTAAAATTAATTTTATAATAGTAGCATTTGAATTATGTTGCACACAACAAAAATAGATAAAAACGCTATAATAAGAGGAATTATATAAATAACAGGTGGCTTATATAATATCAGTATAGAAATATGGTTTTGTCTTAAAGTTGCAGATGAATTAAAAAGGCTGATAATATATCCTATAAAAAAACTGCCCCCAAAACCTATAAGATTCCACCACAACCATGATACCTTATCTCCATAGAAATGCCATAAAAATATATTTATTCCCACACCGAATAGTAAACCTGTGATTGCACCTATTTCATTAGCCTTCTTTGTAAAAATACCCAGCCAGAACATGGCAAGTATTGGCCCATAAAAAGCAGAGCCTATTTTATTAACTAAGACTAAAACTGTTTCAGGTCCACCAATCATATAAAGTGCGAACAAAGTACATAAAACCCCCCATATAAATGTAAGTAATTTGGAAAACCAAAGTTCTTTTCTTGAAGATATATCTTGAAATATAGAGAGTCTTTGTAAAAAATCTCTCCATGTAACAGCACTAAGTGAATTTAAAGTACTATCCAAACTGGACATAGATGCAGCAAATATACCAGCTATAGTAAGTCCTAAAATTCCATGAGGCATATAATGAAGCAAAAATGTAGGTATAAGAAAATCAGGAGGTTTTTCTCTAATTATATTCATAAAATCTGGATGCATATTTAAAAAAGGGATCATTAATATACCTATAAAACAGTAAGTTATAACAAGAGGAAATCTAAGAATTCCATTTATCAACAATGCTTTCTGAGCTTCCTTTGCATTTTTGGCAGTAAGGAGTCTTTGTGTCTCACTTTGATCACAGCCATAATATGAAAGATACAGAAAAAAGCCTCCAAAAAGCATCGGCCAAAATCCAAATATATCCCCATCACCTAATCCAGTACCTTGCATCCTAAATATCCTATATCTTTCAGTAACAAAGAAAGGGGCATCTTTGATTAATCCAAATAATATAAAAATACATAAAATTGCACCAAACCAGAGTATAAATAACTGAATAATATCAGAATATATATCTGCTTTAATTCCACCGAGAGTAGTATAAGAAACAGAAATAGCACCTATTATAAGTACTGTTACTGCCAAAGGAATATTTAATACAACACTTGTTACTATAGATGTAGCCAAAAGAGCTACTCCTGATGCAAGACTTCTGCTAATCATAAATATCAAACTCAAAATATATCTTATATTTGAGCCAAACCGATTTTCTAAATATTCATATATACTTACAACTTTAAATCTATGATATATAGGAACCATGGTTACCATTATAAATATCATAGCTATAGGTATAGCGAACTCGTATTGAAGCCAAAAAAGACCGCCATTCTGCCTTACTGCTATAAAAGCTGGAGCTCCAATAAGGCTTATAGCACTAACTTGAGTTGCTACCATAGAAAGGGCTATCTGAAAGGCGGGTATCCTTTTGCCTCCAAGATAATAGTCATCTTGATCATACTGTTTCTTATTAAGATAAAAGCCTATTGATATAATAACAAACACATAAAGAACCAGAATTATCCAATCTAATATATTCATTGAGTAGTTTCTGAAGAAATAGGGGATAAGTTTTTTAACTCTTCTGATACCTTATTAAGATTTTCTTTTATCCTATTTATAAGGGGAGAGTTCGGATATTGAATAATAAGTGCTTCCAATATCCTATAAGCTGAATTTAAGTATTCCTTTTTCTTTTGCAAATCATTCGTTTCTTTTGCAAGCAAAAACAATTTAGCTGCTTTATTTCTATCTCTATTTATAATTCCCTCTATAGCTTTATCTTTTAAATTATTTATATCTTGATTATCAGTTACTCCTGATTCATTCAAAATACTTAATGCCTGCTCAAAATTTTCTTGTTCAATCAGCCTTTCTGCATTTGTGATAATAAGGTTCAAATCCACCTTTTTTTCCTTAATTTTTTCAGAAACGCCTACTTGCTGTTGCGCCTTTTCTTGCATAGGAAGTCCTGCCTCTTCAAGATTTTTCCTCCACTCCACCAGTTTTTGCTTAAGAAAATTATAATCAGGCATAGATGAAATAGTTACTAATACTTTCTCTCCTGTATCAATAGCCTCTCTTAACATACCCATTTTTCCAAGAGAAAGAGCAAATATAGTTTCTAAATCAGGGTCTAAAACATCACCACCATACTTTAATTTAAGTTCTAAGCACCGGTTTACTACATCTGTGTATTTAGCATTATTATATGCTTGAATAATTTTTTGTCTCTCTTGAGCTATTTTAGAGACAATTTCACTTGGATTTACTAAAGCTTGTTTCTTAGATATTTCAGAAATATACTCATCTTCTATCTTAGAAAATGATTTAAAAAGAATAGAAATTAAATTTTTAACATCTTGCTGACTACCATAGGCTTTAACAGCAAAATCTTTTATAGATGCATAAGTATTTATAATGTCTTTTAATTTATCCTTTTGGTTTTGAGAAAGATCAGGATTCTGTAAAAATTGAGATAATATATTTATCCTGCTATCTATCTCCTCTATTGGTAATATATCTGACAGAGATATAGAAACTTTATATTGTTTCTTAGTTGGTTTTGTTCCTGAAGGCAGAGTTGAAACAGGAATATGAGAAACCTGAACCTCTTTCTTGGTTGGAGCACATGAAAACAAACACCAAAGTAATGCCAAAACAAGCAAAATATTCCGCATATCTCTATGCCTTTTCCCTTAGTAGAGATGTACCTACAATAGTTTTATTTATCTCAGTACTACTGGCAGTAACTCCTGCATGAGCTGCATATCTAAAAAGTCTTTCTATTTTAAATCCCTTTGTATATCCATAAGAACCATGTATTTGCAAAGCCATCCTGGTCACTTCTTGTATTGTAGGAACTACAAATATTTTAAGTTCAGCAGATATTGTCTGAAATGGTGTTCCTTCATCCATAGCACAAGCTGCTCTATATGTCATAAATCTACATGCATCTACTTTTGCTTTCATCTCTGCTATCATCCATTGAAAGCCCTGCATATTACTTAAAGGTCTTCCTGCTGCCTTTCTCCTTTTCATAAATTTTAAAGATTCTTCAATTGCAGCTTGACCTATACCCACCATATATCCTGCTTGCTGGATTCTTTCTGTAGAAATCCATCTAAGTAATAATCTGAAGCCTTCCCCTTTTTTTCCAACTATATTCTCCTTTGGAACTTTAACATCCCTTAACACTACATCTACACAGTTCATGCCCTCAAGTCCCATAAATTGCCACGGTTTTGTACATTTGTATCCTGGACCAAGCTTCTCTAAAACAAATGCGGTTATCTTCCCTGTTTCATCTTTTGCAAAAAAAAGACCATGACCAGCTTTATTGCCATTAGTAACAAATCTTTTTATGCCATTTAATATATAATAATCTCTATCTTGTCTAGCTATGGTCTTAATCATTCTTGGATCAGAGCCTGTCTCAGGTTCTGTAAATCCAAGACAACCTATTGCTGTTCCATCACATAAAGAGGGAATAAATTTTTCTCTTATATGTTCTGGCCCCCAATAATATAAACTCTCTGCAACACTATTATTCATAAAAACAGGCCAAGCACACACATTAGAAGCCTTGCCTAATTCTTCCGCAATAAGGATAGCAATAAGATTAGTATATCCTTGGCCTCCATATTTTTTTGGTATACTTATACCAAGAAAACCCGCATTTGCCATTTTTTGCATAAGATTAGATGGATAGTCATCTGATCTTTCTATTTTATGAGTCAAGGATTCAATCTCACTTTTTATAAATTCCCTTGCCTTATCTACAATTCTTTTTTCTTTATCTGAAAGTTTAAAATCCATATTTTCCTCCTTTCATTTTATTTATAAAACATTTATTAATGATAATTTCAACCATCAAAATAATTGACCTTTAAATTAAAGGTTTGTTAGATTTAAAAAGGAGGCTTAATATGAAAATACTGGTTACAGGAGGAGCAGGTTTTATTGGCTCAAATGTTGTAGATGGGTATATAAGCGAGGGACATGAAGTAATTGTAGTTGATAATCTTTTTACTGGAAGAAGAAAAAATATAAATCCTAAAGCAAGATTTTATAAAGTGGATATAAGATCTTCTGAAATAGAAAATATAATAAAAATGGAAAAACCCGATATAATAAATCACCATGCAGCCCAAATAAGTGTACCTAATTCAGTAAAAGATCCTTTATTTGATGCAGATATAAATATAAAAGGACTACTTAATCTATTACAGAATGCCATAAAATATAATGTAAAAAAGGTAATATTTGTTTCCTCTGGTGGAGCAATATATGGGGAAGCAGATGAATATCCTACAAGTGAAGCTTATCAACCTAAACCATTATCTCCATATGCCATAACTAAATATACATCAGAATATTATCTTTCCTTTTATAGACATCAGTATGGCTTAGAATATACAGTCCTTAGATATGCAAATATATATGGACCAAGGCAAATACCTTATGGTGAAGCAGGGGTTGTAGCCATATTTATGGATAATATTCTTAAAGGCAAGAAATCAAGCTTATATCATTATCCTGAAGATAAAGAAGGTATGATAAGAGATTACTGTTTTGTTGGAGATGTGGTAAATGCAAATATAACAGCACTTACAAAAGGAAATAGTGAAGTATTTAATATAGGAACAGGTATTCCTACCAAAACTTTAGAGTTATATAAAATGATTTTTAGTATATATAAAGAAATGGGTTATAAGGTAGATCCTGAATTAGAAATACCTATAAGAAGCCCCGCAAGGCCAGGGGATTTAAAAAAAAGTTGTTTAGTTGTTAACAAAGCAAAACAAGGTCTTAGCTGGATTCCCAAAACAGATCTTAAAACAGGTCTTTTTAAAACATGGAAATGGAGACTTTCTATAATGAGTTAGCGATTATTTTAAAAGTATAAAAACAGCTCACATTAATCTACTGATATTATCTTAGATATAAAAAATATATAAGAATTATCTGCAAAAATTCATCCTAAGCCTGTTCAAAAAATCCGTTGCTCTTTATGTTTAAATGAGAAAAATGACTAAAAATCACAAGATAAACAACACAACCAGAGCTATATTATGAAACACCAACACACCAAAAGCCATCTCTTTCGGTATTGTTCTCACTCTTTACCTTAAAGCGGGGCTCCCAAACTTATGTTTTAGATTGCAAAAGAGACTCTATATCAGAATTTATTTTTGTAATATCTTTAAACTTAGCTTGTTAGATATAATGGATGCCTGACATCTCTTTTATATTTCTCAATCTTTTCTAACTCTTACATTGTCATAGCACTTAATTAGCTACTAAGACCTTTGTTTTAGTTTAAGATAATTTATGAAATTGAAGCTATTCAATAGCAGTTTTTGTCTAATTGAGTATCTTTTACCTGAAGGTGCTGTAATAATAAGTTTTTTTATCTTTGAAATAATAGTTATGATTGTCACTACTTTTATATGAGAGGTGATTATATTGGTAAGTTTAACACAAAAGCTTACTGGCAATTTGGTGGTTATAAAAAAGAGTTGGGTAAAAAATCATGAATATTTCCTTATAATAAGGGCATTTGAATAAGCTTTGGTGCTTACTTAAAAAAAATAGCTTCTTTCTTTCAAAATGGTTTAAGAGGTGATAAGTGTCTTTTATTGTTGGTGTTGTGTTTCTAATATTGGAGGAGAAATTAAATATCTCCTCCACTTCAAGTCCTTTGGGATTTTTTGAACAGGCTTTTATCAATCCTTGACATGTTAGAGTTGTATTGGTATACAGAGCTAGCAAGGGGCTGTAGCTCAGTTGGGAGAGCGCGTGACTGGCAGTCACGAGGTCGGCGGTTCGAATCCGCTCAGCTCCATTAAAAAGCAGAAAGGATGGTTTATTTTATATAGGAGAAAAAAATGCATTTTTATTGGCGTATTATTGAAGAATTGAAATTTTTAGGAGAAGCCGTAATATTTCATGATCCTAGTCTAAAAAGAGAATATAAACTTTGGCTTAAAAAGAATGAATATGTCTTACGTTTAAACCAAGATGATATTGTTCTTTATCCTATAATGTCTTTAAATTAGGATATGCCTTACTCCTCTATAATGAAGTTAAGGCATATCCTCACATTGATATTAAAATTCCTCATCTAATACAATACCATCTCTTTCAAATTGAGCATCTCTCATTTGATGGGCTTTTTTAATTTCTTTTTCATCCCATGGCTCTATAATAAGTGAATCTGCCACTAATTCCCACAAATATTTTACTTCCACTCCAAGATCATATTCTTTTACCAAGGATTTCATTATTTGGTCTCTGCAATTGTGACATGGGGCTATGACTAATTTTGCTCCAGTATCCATAATCTGCTTTGCCTTTATTCTACCATAAAATACTCTTTCAGCTACATAAGGCATTGCCCATGCACCACCTCCACCTCCACAACAAAAATTATTCATTCTATTAGGCTCCATTTCTACAAAATTTTCACAACACTGCTGGATAATCCAACGAGGTTCTTCGAAATATCCATGACCAAATGCCTTATAGCTTTTACGGCCATAATTACAGGGATCGTGTAAAGTTGCTGGTTCTTTATGGATTGATTTGTCTATTTTTATTCTCCCAGTTTCTATATATTCCTTTAGTAAATCGTGAACTGAAAGAACTCTATATTTTTCAAATACTTCAGGAAACCATCTTTGCAGACCAAGCCTGGTCGCATAATATGCATGACCTCACTCAGGTAAAAGGAGGGTCTTACATTCCAATCGCTCCATATTTTCTACTATCCTACCCACAATCTCTTTCATTGCTTCATCATCACCTGAAAAAAGCCCCCAATTAACACCTTCCCAGTTCTCAGAAGAAACTGTCCAATCTTCTTTTGCACAATAAAATATCTTCCACCAAAATTTCATATCATCAGGTTCACCAAACGGTTCTTTTGAATTAATAGTTACCAATATATTTGCTCCCTTTTTATCTACAGGAACATAAAATCCTGGAAAACCCTCTTCTTCCAACTCCTTACCTACATCTGCAAGTAAAAATAAAAAATCGTCTCTTGGAATACCTAAATTATTACCTCTTTCCAAACACATAACCACACCTTTATGAATCGGACCAGGAACTTTTTCTCTATCTCTCAAACCTCTGATTTTGCGTATAAGTGCGGTTATTTCTACCCCCTGAGGACAAGCATAATCACATCTACCACACATGGTGCATATCCAAGGAAAACGAGATTCTATAAGTTCATCATCCAACCCCAATGCAGCCATTCTTACTACCTTTCTTGGATCCATTCCATCTACACCAGCTACAGGACAGCCACTTGCACAAGTTCCACAGGTAAAACATATATCTGCAAACTCAGGAGCAATTCTCAATTTGCTTTCCTGTCTATTTTTTATAACAATAGGCTCCATTTAAAGACCTCCTTGCTTATTTTTTCTCTTTTTATATCCTTTATTTTATAAAGTCAATTGCTTAGGTCACTTTATTCACAAACTTTTATTGCTCATTGAAAAAAGGATTTGCTTCTGATAGGTTTTAGCACATGATAAAACGAATAGCTTCTATTGATATTGGTTCATATACTGCAAGGATGATCATAGCAGATAAGAATATAAATACAGGCCAAATTTTTCCTAAATTTAGGTTTAGAGATTATATTAATGTAGCTGACTATTTTACAGAGGATGGGATAATAAAAGATGAGGGTATAAATAAAACAATAGATATTATTAAAAGATTTTATCAACAAACAAAAAGGAATCAGGTAGAAAAAATATTAGCCGTAGCAACAGGGGTAATAAGATCAGCTACTAATAAAGATTATTTTATAAATAGATTAAAACAAGAGACAGGAATAGAAATAATACCCATTTCAGGCGTAAAAGAAGCTATTTTAACAGCAGAAGGAGTCTTATATTCCATAGATATAAAAAACAAAGATACTTGGTTAATAATAGACATAGGCGGGGGAAGTACAGAATTTTTTATTAATAAACATGGAAAACATGAAATTTATTCTATTCCTATTGGTGCTGCTGTATTAAATAATAGATATCTTCATAATGATCCTCCAAATATATTTCAACTAAATAAACTTTCACAATATATTAACAATATGTTAAAAACACATCTTCAAGAAATTGTTTATCCTACGTTTGATGTTATAATTGGTACAGGAGGGAGTATAACAAGTCTGGCTGCTGTTATTCATAGAATGCCTCTGAAAGAGGTAACACCAGAAAAAATAAATGGCAAGGTTCTTTTAAAACAAAGAATAAAAGATTTGTTAACTAATATGCTAACAATGGATATTGAAAAAAGGACAAAAATATTTGCCTTAGACAAAAACAGAGCTAAGGTGATAATCCCAGGAATTATTATCCTGTTGAATATAATGGATTTTTTTTATTCTTATTATATAATAGTTTCACTCTCAGATCTTTTAGAAGGCTTACTTCTAAAACCCCATGCATTAAAGGAGGAGATAATATAATGTCTAAAAAATTTGAATATGCATATACCTTTGATGATCTTTTATTGATCCCTCTATATTCAGAGGTAATGCCTAATGAAGTAGATGTAAGAACAAAACTTTCAAGAAATATAAAATTAAATATACCTCTTATAAGTGCGGCAATGGACACGGTTACGGAATCCGCGACAGCCATAACAATGGCGAGACATGGGGGGATAGGTATTATTCATAAAAATATGAGTATAGAAAGACAATGTTTAGAAGTGGAAAGAGTAAAAAAGTCCGAAAGTGGCATGATAATAGATCCTGTTACTGTAAAGCCATATCAAAGTATCAGAGAAGTCCTCAGTATCATGGAAAAGTTTAAAATATCTGGAGTACCTGTGGTTAAAGAAAACAACAAACTGGTGGGAATTATAACTAATAGAGATTTAAGATTTGAGACTAATTTGGATCAGAAAGTAGAGGACGTTATGACAAAGGATAATTTGGTTACCGCTAAAGAAGGAATTACATTAGAAGAATCAAAAAGGATTCTTCATGAAAAGCGTATAGAAAAACTTTTAATAGTAGATGATGAAGGAAAATTAAAAGGACTTATTACTATAAAAGATATAGAAAAAATAAAAAAATACCCTAATTCTTGTAAAGATGAATTTGGAAGATTAAGAGTTGGTGCTGCAGTAGGGGTAGGACAGGATATGGAAGACAGAATAGCAGGACTTGCAGAGACAGATGTGGATGTAGTAGTTGTAGATGCTGCACATGGTCATTCAAAAAATGTTATAAAGGCTGTAGAAAAAATAAAAATCCATTTTCCAAACCTTGAGGTAATAGCAGGAAATGTTGCCACAGCAGATGGTGTAAAAGCCCTTATAAATGCAGGAGCAGATGCTGTAAAAGTTGGCGTTGGACCCGGGTCTATATGTACCACAAGGGTTATTGCAGGAGTTGGTATACCTCAGATGACAGCTATAATGAATTGTTCAGAAGAAGCAAGAAAATTTGATATACCAATAATAGCAGATGGAGGAATAAAATATTCAGGTGATATAACAAAAGCAATAGCTGGCGGGGCAGATTGTGTCATGATTGGCAGTCTCTTTGCAGGAACAGATGAAAGTCCTGGAGAATTAATAATATATCAAGGCAGAACATATAAACTTTACAGAGGAATGGGGTCTCTGGAAGCAATGAAGATAGGAAGTAAAGATAGATACATGCCTGTAGAGACAGAATTTGGAGAAAAACTTGTTCCAGAAGGAATAGTGGGTAGAGTCCCTTATAGGGGTCCTTTAGCAGACAACATTTTTCAGCTTATAGGTGGTTTAAAAGCAGGAATGGGATATCTTGGATGTAAAAACATAAAGGATCTTCAAACAAAAACAAAATTCATAAGGATCACACCTGCTGGTTTAAGGGAAAGTCATGTTCATGATGTTATAATTACTAAAGAAGCTCCCAACTATAGGATAGAACAATAATAAAAGAATAAAAATGAAAAACAAACTTTATGAACAAAAAATTCTAATTTTAGATTTTGGTTCCCAATATACCCAACTTATAGCGAGAAGAATAAGAGAAGCTAAGGTATATTGTGAAATACACCCTTATAATATGTCTATTTCAGATATAAAAATTTTTAATCCAAAAGGAATAATCCTTTCAGGAGGGCCATCAAGTGTATATAGCAAAGATGCGCCTATACCTGATAAAGAACTATTCTCAATGGATGTACCTATACTTGGTATATGTTATGGGCTTCAACTCATCACCTATATATTTGGAGGGAAGGTAGCAAACGCAACTGAAAGAGAATACGGAAATTCATTTATAACGATCTTAGATAATAGAGACATATTTTATGGTATTAAAAAAGGGCACAAAATAAAAGTATGGATGAGTCATGGTGATAGGGTAGAGCAATTACCACCAGGTTTTGTAAAAATTGCAGAAAGCCAATATAGTCCTATTGCTGCCATAGGAGACAAAAAAAAGAAGATATATGGAGTGCAATTTCATCCCGAAGTAGTACATACTCCTAAAGGTGTCCAGATATTAAAAAATTTTCTTTATATTATATGCAAATGCACTCCATCTTGGAACATGACATCTTTTATAAAGAAAACAATAGAGCATTTAAAAAATAGGGTAAAAAATGAAAAGGTTATATGCGCATTATCAGGAGGGGTTGATTCTTCAGTAACAGCTACACTTATACATAAAGCAATAGGCAAAAAATTAATATGTATATTTATTGATAATGGGCTTTTAAGAAAAAATGAAGCAACAAAAGTAATAACTCTTTTCCAAAAAAAAGTTGGGCTAAATTTATATCACATAAATGCATCAGACAGATTTTTAAATGCCCTAAAAGGGGTAACAGATCCAGAGAAAAAACGGAAAATTATAGGCAGAGAATTTATAAGAATCTTTGAGGAAAAAGCAAACGAATTTGGTAATATAAAGTATCTTGCTCAAGGAACTCTATACCCTGATGTAATAGAAAGTGTTTCTTTTAAAGGACCATCAGCTACTATAAAGAGTCATCACAATGTTGGAGGATTGCCTGAAAAGATGAATTTAGAACTTATTGAACCGTTAAGAGAATTATTTAAAGACGAAGTTAGAAAAGTAGGTTTAGAACTTGGTCTTCCAAAGGAAATATTAATGAGACATCCATTTCCAGGACCTGGTCTTGCAATAAGAATATTAGGAGAAGTAACAAAAGACAGGCTGGAGCTTTTACGAGAAGCAGATAGTATTGTTATAGATGAAATAAAAAAGGTGGGATTATACAATAAAGTGTGGCAAGCTTTTGCTGTTTTACTCCCTATTAAAAGTGTTGGAGTAATGGGAGATGAAAGAACCTATGAACATGTAGCTGCAATACGCATTGTAGATAGCCAAGATGCTATGACAGCAGATTGGAGTAAGATTCCTTATGAAGTTTTAGAAAAGATATCAAATAAAATAATAAACACTGTAAAAGGTATAAATAGAGTAGTCTACGATATATCTTCAAAACCACCAAGTACAATAGAATGGGAATAATAAAACCCAGCAAAGGCAAAAGTTTTGATCTTACTATATCTAAACATGCTATTATGATAATACCAAAAAGATATGTTAATTATATACCTAAAAGATTTAAAACAAATAATCTTGGAGAAATAGATGGATGTCTATATAGATTATATATTACCTTAAATAATGTAGCTATATGTGGGCCATTCTTAGGAGCACCTCAAGCAGTTTTAGGATTAGAAAAGCTTATAGCCCTTGGAGCAAAAAATATATGGATATTTAGTTGGTGTGGTTCAATAAAAAAAGATATAAGGATTGGAGATATAATTATCCCTGAAGATGCATTTTCTGACGAAGGGACATCAAAACATTATCCTATTTCTTCAAAACCTTCATTTGACTCTAACATGATTAGATCAATCACAAATAAGCTCAAGCAAAAAAACATACAATTTTTTAAAGGACCATTATGGACTACTGATGCTCCATATAGAGAAACAGAAGACAAGATTAAAGAATATCAACAAAAAGGTGCTATTGGAGTAGATATGGAAATTTCTGCGCTAATGACAGTGTCTACTTTTAGATCTGTTTCAATAGCAGGTATATTTGTAGTATCTGATGAATTGTTTTCAGGGAAATGGAAACCTGGATTTTCAAATCCATTACTAAATGAATCATCTCAAAAGGCTATTGATATATTAATAGAATTAAGCTCTGTATTATAAGAGGTATAGTTATGAATAATAATATAAATGAAAATATAATAAAAGAAATAGAAAAATTAAGAGATAAGATAAGATACCATAATTATCGTTATTATGTTTTAAACGATCCGGAAATATCTGACGCAGAATATGACAGACTGTTTAATAGATTAATCGAACTTGAAAAAAAATATCCTGAATTAGTTACACCTGATTCCCCGACCCAAAGGGTAGGAGCAGAACCTCAAAAGGAGTTCCGACAGGTTAGACATAGACAGCCCATGTTAAGCTTAGATGATTGCTTTGGAGAAAATGAATTAAAAGAATTTGATTCAAGGATAAAAAGATTCTTAGGGAATGTTGATATAATAGAATATATAGTTGAACCAAAAATAGATGGACTTGCTGTAGAACTTGTATATGAAAAAGGTAAACTTGCTGTTGCGTCAACAAGAGGAGATGGATATGTAGGTGAAGATATAACTCAAAATATAAAAACAATAATGAGCGTCCCTTTATTATTAAGAGCAAAAAAAGACAGCATCCCAATACCAGATCTGTTAGAGGTAAGAGGTGAAGTTTATATGGAAAAAGAGGCCTTTAAAAAACTAAACAAGGATAGAGAAAAACATGGACTTCCACTCTTTGCAAATCCCAGAAATGCTGCGGCAGGATCAGTTAGACAACTTGACCCAAAAGTTACTGCAAAAAGACCTTTAGATATATTTTGTTATGGCATAGGAGAAGTTAGCGATTTAGGTCCTATAAAAACACAATATCAATTAATGTTGCAACTTCAAGAATGGGGATTGAGAATCAATAGACGCTATTTAAGATTATGTAGGTCTATAGAAGAAATAATAGACTATTGTCATAATTTAGAAAAAACAAGGGATGAACTTCCATATGAAATAGATGGTGCAGTAATAAAGGTAAATAATTTAGAACTTCAAAGGAAACTTGGCTCAAAAGCAAGAAGTCCGAGATGGGCTGTAGCATATAAATTTAATCCAATTCAAGAAACCACAAAAATAGTTGATATAGAAATTCAGGTAGGAAGAACAGGGGTACTAACTCCTGTAGCATGTCTTGAGCCAGTAGAAATAGGAGGAGTAGTTGTAAAAAGAGCTACCTTACATAACCAGGAAGAAATAGAAAAAAAAGATATAAGGATAGGGGATATAGTAATAGTACAAAGAGCAGGAGATGTTATTCCAGAGGTGGTTATGCCTATAAAGGCAAAAAGGACAGGTAAGGAAAGGATATTTAAAATGCCAGAATACTGTCCTGTATGTGGAACAAAGGTACTTAAGAAAAAGGGTGAAGTAGCAATAAGATGTCCTAATAGAAACTGCCCTGCTCAAATAAGAGCTGCTTTAAGACATTTTGTTTCAAAAGGAGCTATGGATATAGAAGGAATTGGACAAAAAATTCTTGATCAAATGATAGAAAAAGGCCTTGTAAAAGAAGAACCAGATATTTATTATCTAAATTTTGAAGATCTTAAAAAACTTGATGGCATTCAGGATAAATCCGCAAAAAATATTTTGAATGCAATAGAAAAGAGCAAACATACAACCTTAGCAAGATTTATTTTTGCCTTGGGCATAAGATATGTAGGAGAGCATACTGCCCAGATTTTGGCTGAACACTTTGGAAACTTGGATAAACTTATGGAAGCAAGTTTAGAAGAACTCCTATCAATTAAAGGTATAGGCGAAGAAACAGCCAAAAGTATAAGAGCATACCTTGAAGATGAAAAAAATTTAAAAAATATACAAAGGCTATTAGATGCTGGAATAACATTTGAAGAAGCCAAATCAGAGATTGAGTCTCCAATAGCAGGTAAAACTTTTGTTTTTACAGGCACCCTAAAATCTATGAAAAGAGACGAAGCAAAAAAGATGGTAATGTCAAAAGGCGGGAAAGTATCTTCACAGGTCAGTAAAAGTGTAGATTATGTAGTAGTTGGTGAATCTCCTGGCTCCAAGTTAAATAAGGCGAGATCATTAAGCATTAAAACATTAACTGAAGAAGAGTTTTTGAAGATGTTGGGGGAATAAAATGAAAAAAATTAGAATTCATCTTATAATAGAAGGCAGAGTTCAGGGGGTATGGTTTAGGGAATCAACAAAGAGAAAGGCCTTATCCTTAGGCGTTAATGGATGGGTTCGTAACCTTCCAGATGGTACTGTAGAAATAGTAGCTGAAGGAAATGAAGATAGTGTTGAAGATCTTGTAAAATGGTGCCATAAAGGTCCACCGGCAGCAAAAGTCTTAAAAGTTAATCGAGAAGAAGAAGAATATATAGGAGAATTTGATAGTTTTAATGTGGTATATTATTAATTTATTTTTAGTTTCACTATTGTTATTTTGTTCTGGGTGTGGCCCTATAAAAAGTGGGGCAAAGAAAGTATCAGAAGTTAGTTTAGATACTTTAAGTGCTGCTAAGTATAAGTTATTACCCAAAAAAAAAGAACCAAAGAAAAAAGTTCTTATTATTCCTTTTGAATGTGCATGGAATCCAAAGTCTGAATTTGGAAGTAAGGTCTCTTTTAAGTTTGCAAAGAATTTAAAAGAAATACCAAGCAATATATTGGTCTATTTACCCAAAAAGCCTTCTTCGTGGAAAGTGATCGGACCTGTACCTCGTTTTGGTATTATAAAAAATAAAGATCTTATAAGAGATGCCTCTTCTTTAGGAATGCATTATCTTGTAACAGGAATAATGGATGTAATGAAAGTAGGTCAAAAACCAATTGGTGTATGGCCTTTTAGACATTATGACCAAATATTTGAATCCGTTTTGGTAATTAATGTAATAGATACTGTGACTGGCGCATTGGTAGAAAGCCATATGGAATCAGCCAAATTCAATATACCAACAAAAGACATCCCAAAAAATCAGGATAAACTATTTATGATAGTGCTTAAACATACCTTGCATGAAATTATAAGAGCTCAAACTAAGATGGTAACAAAGGTTATAGAAAAAGATACATGGAAAGGAAAAATTTTACAAGTATATAAAAACCTTGGTAAAATCAAGATAAGTGGAGGTAAGGATGTAGGTATAAAAAAAGGGATGTTATTTAAGGTTTTTAATTGGGGAAAAGAAATTTATCCTCTATCAGGACATCCTTTTTATTACCTTGGGAAAAAGATAGGGATAATAAAAGTAGTAAGTGTTAAAGATAATTACTCCTTAGCTATTCCTTTAAATAAAGCAGATTATAAACGTGGACTTCCTATAACTTTCGACTAACTAAGGTTCAAAATATCTAATAAATATTATTTTATCATCCTTTTTTTTAGCATTAACCAATATTTTAGGAAACCTTGTATGCCCTAAGGATGGTAATCCTGTTAATGGAGAAATAGGTATATAAATAAATTCATCTTCATTTTGTAATATTAAATCTTTGGGAGAAGTAAATATTAAATCTGCAAGTTGGAGATCATCTTTATATGATTTATTATTTACAATAGCATTAGCAGTTGAAATCCATAAAGGTAATGCACCTGAAGCTCCATATATAGATACATGTTCACTTTTCATAGGAATATTATTATCATAACCAACATACGTAGCTATTACATATCCTTTTCTTAAATCTAATTTTTTTCTCTTTTTATCTACTCCAGGCACAATGCCTACAAAACTTGAATTAGTAAAACGGTTTGCCGTACCTGTTTTTCCAAAACAAGGCACAGGCACTTCCACCTTCTCCGTTCCTTGGCCTATACGTATCTTTACAGCATTTTTTGCTTTTCTCCCCGTACCAAGACAAACCACATTTCTTAAAACCTCGCTTATTGATGCAGAAATTCTCTTGCTTAAAACTTTCTTGCCTGCTGATTTATATCTCCATATTAATCTTCCATTTCTATCTAAAATTTTGGTTATTATGGGCAACATTTGAGAGGAATTTTCATCTCCCAATTTATATAAATTAGCTGTTATCAAAGTTTGGTATGCAAGAGCAGCTTCTATTATACTTATAGAGTTAGGACCCAGAGGAAATGAAAGAACAGGATCAAGATTAGTAGATATCCCCAATTTTTTTGCCATATATACTACATAATGCAAGCTAACCAGCGTCCTAAAATCAGGTATATAATATAGAAGATCAGAATCATAAGGTCTATATGAAGAAAGTCTTTTATACTCTTTATCTAAATAATTTTGCATTATATCTAATATACCAGAAGTAATAATGTTATCTATCCAAATCTCTTTCTGTTTAAAAAAATTCATATTATTTATAAGCCATTCAGGAGATATAGGATAAAAGAAATCTTCTTTTTCTGGAGAATAGATTATTCTATGGTTAAATAGATAAAAATTTGATAATAGTTGGCTAAGTTTCTGTAAATCAACCGCGTTTTTATCCCAATTATATTCCTTTAAAACGTCCATTATTTCTATAAATTCCTCTTTCATCCTCTCATTTAATTGTTGAAGTCTTTTATAACTAAATTTCATAAATTCCTCTTTTTCTTTTTTCTTTTCTTCCAATTCTATTTTTTCTTTTTCATCATTATTATGATCCTTTTCTTCTATGCCAAGAATTTTATCTAAAACCTCCTCTTTTATTTCATACTGCAATCTTGGCAAAATATTTAATACTTCTTCATGGCCACTAAATATAATATCAGGCTCTACCTCTTTTTTTGCTATAGTAAAAGCTGCTTCCAGCAAAGAATTATTATTTATGAGAATACCATATCTATCACGCATTCTTTCTTCATATTCGCTATAAGTCTCCCATTTACGTCTAGCAAGTCCCAATAGCTGGGCTACTTTATGAAACTGGGCCATAGTGAGCTTATCCATAAGATGATAAAGAAGCCATACACTTGCTAAATTTTCAGATTTTATTCCTGCCCATGCCATAGACACTTTATCACTTGGAGGAGGATGGTCAGGATTGGGTATATAATAGGTGCCTTCGAATTTATATATATTTTTTATATCATATAATTCATCTAATATATTCCATCTCAATTTTAAAGCTGAAATAAAAAGAAAAGGCTTAAAAATAGATCCTAATTGTCTTTTTGCATAAACAGCCCTATTATAAAAAACATTATAATAACCACCTACCATAGCTTTAATCATACCATTATGTAATACAACAATAGCACCTTCCAATTTAGGAATTTTTGTAAGTATAAACCTGTTTTTTCTATTAGAAGGCCATACAGCTATCTTATCGCCTACATGTATATTCTCTAAAAACATAGAAGCATATTCTTTACTAAATACTGCTCTACGACCTATTTTCCATTTTACCCAGGCATTTCCTATTTCTTTAAGGCCAGAATAATCAACTATTCCTTTATTTTTATCCCAGTTTATGTGAATAATAATATGTTTTTTATCTATACTTATAACCTTAGCAATAATAGGAAATGGACCTATAAAACTCCTTTTTATTTTATCTATGTCTACTTCATTTTCAGATGAATATCCGTTCAATTCTACATCCAATATAGGTAGCTTTTTTCTAAGGCTCATTAAAGCTGCTTGCTGAATATCTTTGTTAATAGAGGTATATATCTTTATGCCCGAGGTAGCTATATTTTCTATACCTTGTTCTTTTAGTATAGACCTCATATAATTGGAATCTAATTGCTCCCTTATATAATCCATAATTACATTTAAGGCATAGGTGATTCTACCTTTTTTAAAAGGAACATCTTGTTTCTTTGCCTTCACATACTGAGCTTTAGTAATAAAATGCATTTCCAACATTCTTTTAAGAACATAATTTTTTCTTAGTTTTGCTAATTTTATAGCTCTTTCTTTTGCTAATTTTGTCTTTTTTATAAAAGGATTATATCTATTTGGACCATGTATGGCCCCTGCAATAAATGCAGCTTCTACCAAATTGAGATCTTTTGCGTCTTTGTCAAAAAAATATCTTGCTGCTATCTGCAGACCTTTACCATATCCTGTCACAAAAAATTGATTACAATACATTTCTAATATCTTTTCCTTACTAAACCTTCTTTCAAGTAAAATAGCTTGTAAAAGTTCTCTTAACTTTGCACCATAACTTCTTTTCCTCCTGCCAAATATATTTTTTGCAAGTTGCTGGGTTATAGTACTACCACCTTGGACTACTTTACCTGCTTTAATATTTGTTATAAAAGCTCTTAATATAGCCTTTATATCAAAGCCATGATGCTCAAAAAATCTCTGATCTTCTGTAGCAATAAGTGCCTTTATAAATACTTTTGGTATCTCATTATAGGTTAAATATTCCCGGTGGGTCTTTTTAAAAAAAACTCCAATTAAACTTTTTCCATCGTCGTAATATACAGGACTTTCAGATGCAACTGCTTTCTCAAAAAGACCTTTCTTTATTCTGTAAGATATATCTTGGTTTACAACATGATATAAATGAATCAAATATAAGGAAAAGCAAAAAAAACATATAAGAACTAATATGGTAAAAATTTTTTTTAACATATTAGCTTATTTCCCCTGACAGAAGTTTCTTTCTAAATATCTCTTTTATGTTCATACCTTTCATAAGAAGGCCTTTTCTACCATATTTCATATTAGCCTCTATTATATACCATTCTCCTTTATGGCAAATAATATCAATACCAACATCATTGAACTTGCACTTTTTTGCACATTCCAATGCAAAATATATGGCATTATCTGGAACATCTCTAAAGCTAATTCTACCTCCCTGAGCAATATTTGTTCGGAATTCATGTTTCTGCTTTATCCTCCAATATGCAAGTACTGGATCGTAGTTTATTAATATAACTCTCAAGTCCATATTATGAGGTATATATTCCTGTATATATGCTACATGTGTAAGCCTTAAGTAATTATCCAAGTCTTCTTTATTGTTTATCTTAAAAACTCCCTTTCCTTGAGAAGATCCTCTGGGAATTTTTGCTATAAATGGAAATGAAAACTCATTTAAAATATCATTATGGTGTCTTCTATAGAAGACTTTTGTCCTTGGATGAGGTATTCCAAGCATATTAAATAAGGTGGTTTGTTTTATCTTTTCATCAGCATATAAATATGTTTCGAGACTTGGAAAAATTTTCTTTCCCAAAGTAGTGAAAAACTGAGCATAATTTAAAGTAGGAAAAAGGATAAGCTTTGCATTAAGTATAAGCCTTCGTTGTTCAGGGGTATAATCAAAAAAATTAGGCCTTACTCCTAAGGTAAGGACCTCTTTTACCCCTTTAAGCCTACTGCCAAGTGCAATGAATGGATATTCATTATCTCCCACATCAAGAGAGCCATTTCTTTATACGAAAAGCCCACTTTTCTGCTTCTTCTATTATGGAATTTAACTCCAACGTTAGAAGCTGCCTTTGTTTCATCACCACCTTTCCATTTATTATAGAATGAATAACATCATCTCCTATTGCAGAATAAACAATATTTGAGAAGGGATTATAAATAGGCACCATATGAGGACAATTAGTATCTAAAACTATTAGATCCGCCTTTTTTCCTACTTCTATAGAACCCACAATATTATCTATTCCCAAAGCTCTTGCACCATTTATAGTAGCCATTTTAAGGACAGTTATAGCATCCATTACAGTGGGATCCATTTTATTTACTTTATGTAATTTTGCGGCTGTATCCATCTCAGTAAGCATATCTAAATTATTGTTAGATGCGCTACCATCAGTTCCTAATGCAACACATATACCCATATCAATCATCTCGGGTACAGGACTTACGCCCGAAGCAAGCTTCATATTACATTCAGGATCATGAACAACCTTTACATTATACTTATACAGAATTTGTATGTCTTTTTTATCCACATAAATACAGTGAAAAGCTATAACATGTGAATATAGCATCCCCAGCGAGTTCATGTATTCTACAGGACTTTTACCGTACTTTGTTTTTATTTCATTTACTTCATCCTGAGTTTCAGCAACATGAATCAAGATAGGAACATTATTTTCTTGGGCCATATCTTTTGCCTTTTTTAAAACTGGTTCAGAACATGTATATAAGGTATGAGGAGCAATCCCAATTTTTATTAATGGATTATCTTTCCATTTATTTATAAGCCATTGTGTGTACTTAAATCCTTTATCTATACTTCCATAATTTGGGGAAGGAAAGTCATATAATGCCTCACTTAAAAGACACCTAACACCTGCCTTATATGCAGCTTTAGCTACTTCATCCTCAAATATATACATATCACAAAATGTTGTAGTTCCTGTCATAATCATCTCTGCCAATGATAAAAGAGATCCCGTATATACAAACTCAGGTGTTAATCTCTTCTCTATAGGAAATATATAATCCTCTAACCATTCCTTAAGAGAGATATCTTCGGCAAGCCCTCTAAAAAGACTCATCGGGATATGAGTGTGTGAATTTATTAAACCAGGCATTATAATACCGTTTTCTGCATCTATCACTTCTTTAGCAGGTATATATTCATTGCCTATATAGGCTATTGAATCACCTTTTATACCTACACAACCTTTCTCTATTACACTATTACTCTGATCCAGTGTTAATACAATGCCATCTTTTATCAAAATGTCTAAATCTTGCATTATTGAAGCTCCTCTATAATCTTCTCCCAAAGAATAGCAAGCTTTAGTGAACTTCTATTTGCAACAGAAATTATCTCTTCTATAGAACTTTCTTTTAGAATATCAGGAAAATTCATATTAGTTATTACTGCAATTGCTATTACCTTAAGTCCACAATGTACAGCAGCAATATTTTCCATAACGGTTGACATACCTACTGCATCAGCGCCAATATTCCTAAGAAAACGCGTCTCTGCTCTTGTCTCAAGACTTGGGCCAAGCACTCCAACATATACCCCTTTTCTTAATATAAAACCTAATTCTGCTGCTTTATGCTCAACAAGTTCAATCAGCTTTGGCTCATATGCTCTAGTCATATCAGGAAATCTCGGACCAAGTCTTTCTATGTTTTTACCTACAAGGGGATTTCTTCCAGTAAGATTTATATGATCTGTAATTACCATTAAATCTCCTGTATTAAATAAAGGATTCAATCCCCCTGCTGCACTAGAAATAAGAAGATATTTTACACCAAGCAATGACATAACTCTTATTGGAAACACTACTTCTTGTGGTGTATAACCTTCATACAAATGAAATCTTCCTTGCATAGCTATAACAGATTTTTTTGATATTTTACCTATTTTTAAGATACCTTTATGTCCTTGCACTGTAGATATGGGAAAATAGGGAATATCTTCATAAGGAATCTCATCTTGGATTTTCATCTTATCTATAACCAAATCAAGACCTGTTCCCGTAATTATAGCTATCTCTGCATTATTATTTATATAATTTAGAAGAAAATCACGTGCTTCTATTAGCTTATCCCACATAACTTTTCTCCTTTAATCCATATATACAGGCTCTCTCATTACAAGCTCAATAGCCTGTTTGGCCATAAAAGCAAGTTGAGGATGTGTTTCTTTTAAGTTTGTAATTTGTCTTAAATGATCTACTGTTCTCATAACAAGAGAAGCCATATCACCCTCATCCATAGGCACAATATTTAATATCTGTTTCCATTCAAATCCTTTTGCCCAAAGATACATAGCAACACCTACAGGGAAAACTAAAGAGGGATTTTCAAAACCCCTTTTTCTTTTAAGCTCTCTTATATGTTTTATATTCCTTAAAATTCTCCTAAAAATTTTTCTAAAATGTCTTATATTAGGAACATCATCTAAAGCAAATGATATGTCTTGAGCCCTATCCCATACAAAGGGTGAAATAACGCCTACTAATTCTTCTGAAGAAAGTTTATTCATAGCTCCTTTTCTTATTGCTTCTGCTATAAGAAGTGGATGATCAATCCTCAATTTTGATGCCCACACACCATCAAGGGTTAATCTATTTTTTTTGTCTACAAAACCTGTTTGTTTGAGAAATCTAAGATGCCTTTTAAAACTTCTCCAAAGCCAATTACTTGACTTTCCATATAGTAATCTCTCTTGATATTTTGCAAAAGATCTTTCAAACAAATCTTTTATATCATCAGGAGTATGGGAAAGAAGCAAATTAAGAACCATTGAAAAATTTATATACAACTGACTCATTATAGGTTCTGGAGGAGAGCTCCATAGTTTATATATAAGATGTGGATCTTGATGTGCACCTGGAAATATCAAAACAAAACCTATATTATCTTTGCCCCTCCTCCCTGCACGTCCAATCATCTGATGAAACTCTGTAGCAGTAAGATCCACAAATTCATGACCATTGAATCTATCACTTTGTATAAGAACTACTGTCCTGGCTGGGAAATTAACACCAGCTGCTACAGTAGAAGTAGAAAAAATAGCTTCAAGCAATCCTTTATTCATCATATGCTCAACAACAAGCTTCCAATAGGGGAGATGTCCTGCATGATGTGATGCTACTCTTGAATTTATAAGTATATTTAGGTGTCTATGGCCTTTAATATAAGGATAATAATTTATTAATCTGCTAATTTCTTCTTGTATTTTTCTTTTTAATTCAGGAGGATCCTCAGTAGATGGACATGTAAACAAAGCATCATCACAGTCCCTTCTTGACTTTAAAAAAAATATTGCTGGAAGCAAATCCAATTCTTTTAAAAATTTTATGATACTACCATAATCTACTCTTCTATACCCTATGCCTGATATTTTTTTTATAACAGGATTAAGGCCTTTTTTAGTATCAAAAGGAACTACATAACCATCAGGTAAAATAGAAATTAGCTTTAAAGGAACAGGTCTATTATTAGATTTTACTATACTTACCTTTGTACCTCTTATATCTTCAAGCCATGAAGCAATGTCTTTTGCATTAGAAATAGTAGCAGAAAGCAGAAGCAATCTTACCCGGGAAGGTGTATATATAAGTGTTTCCTCCCAAACTACCCCCCTTTCTGGATCATTCATATAATGTGCCTCATCCATTATAATGAGATCCGCACCAAGACTTGTTCCTTGATGCATAACATCATATAACTGGTTCCGCAAAATCTCCGTAGTACCAACAATTATAGGTGCATTAGGATTTTCTTTTCTATCACCTGTCAAGATTCCACATTTTGTTAGGCCAAACTCTTTGATAAATTGAAGATAAATAGAATTAGAAAGTGCCTTTAACGGAGATGCATACCATACTCTCATTCCATTTTTAAGATATTCACGTATAGCTTGAGATGCAATCCATGTCTTTCCAGATCCTGTTGGAGCACATACTAATACATCATAATTCTTAATTAAATCTAAAGCACTTAGTTGAAAAGGATCAGGCACAAAACCGCTATCCTCAGGTGCACCAATCTTCTTAAATGATTCCTTAAGCTCAGGATCTATTTTAGGACTATCCGATAAAGTAATCTCTCTTATCTTTTTTTTTGCTAATTTTTTTTGTGCTGTTTTCATGATATATTCAAGAGACAAGCTGTGAAGATAAAAGATTCATATCTTCAAGATAGGTCTTTGGTATATAGCTAAGTCCTAAATTTTTTATCATTTTTATTATTTTATTCATATCTCTACCACATCCCAAAGCTATACTTGAAGCATTTATATAAAGCCTATCCATTGCCTCTTTTACAAATAATCTTGAAGCAGCTTTTAGAAAAGCTTCTGATTTAATATATTTTGTCTTACATTTGGCTGCTTTATGACACAATGCATTTGCTATTTCACACCATGTAATAGAATCAGCTAAAAGAAACATAACATGCTGTGCTTTAGTTAACTTAGCCCGTCTTATTTCTATAATAAGCTCACCTAATATTCTCAAACCTTTTGCAAGAAAACAACAAAATGTATCGTCTGGTAAGTTTTCCAATTCAGCCGCCATATTATTATAAAATTCACCTTTCGATCTAACAGTCTCCCTCATCCTAAATGTAGATATAATATTTCTTTGAATCTCACTTGTCCCTTCATATATTGTTAATATTTTTGCATCCCTTTTTATTTTTTCCACTTCATATTCTCTCATATATCCATAACCCCCTAGAGCCTGAATAGCATCATTTGCGACCATATCTGCCATTTCTGAAGCAAAATACTTTGCAATAGAACCTTCTGTCTGTAACCCTTTTTCTTTTGTATCAATCCTCTTTGCTATATTTTCGATATATGCCCTTGCCGCTTCTAATTTTACAGCATTTGGCACAATAAATCTATGAGTATAACCCTGTTTTTCAGCCAATGTAGTACCAAATTGCACTCTTTCTTTAGAATATTTTATTATCCTTTCTAAAGCTGCTTCAGTAGCACCAAGACCAAAAGTAGCTACCATAAGCCTGGTATAAGCAAAAACTTCATTTGCCTGTTTAAGTCCTTGACCTTCTACAAGACCTACCAAATTTTCCTTAGGAATATATAAATCTTCAAGACTCAAACCACATGTATCAGATGCCCTTATTCCATGCTTATCTTCATGTTTACCCGGAACAAGCCCATTTGTTCCTCTTTCTACCACGAAAAAAGAAGGACCATCAGGAGCATTAGCAAGAATAGTATATAGGTCAGCTACACAACCATTGGTAATGAATTGTTTTCTTCCATTTATTCTATAACCTTTTATATTACCATTACCATCCAAAACTCTTTCCGCTCTTGTTTTAATAGCCTGTACATTAGAGCCAGCCTCTGGCTCAGTAACACCATAAGCAACAATAAGTCCCTCTTTTGCTATCCTTCCTATAAATCTTTCCTTTTGATCTGGAGTTGCCCCTACTCTTAAAGGATCCATACCAAGACATATACCCAAAAATGAGGTGGCAATAGCAAGATCCATCCTTGCCATTCTTTCAGATATTACCGCCACTTCAACAGCACCAGCACCAAAACCTCCATACTCCTGAGGGATAAAAACTAAATGCAAAGCTATATCAGGACTCAACATAAATCTTATAAGATCCTCTGGAAAGAGTCCTTCTTTATCTAGATCAAGTTTTTCTTCAATAGTAAGCTTATCTTTTTCGAGTTTATCAATAGTATTAAGAATCATAGACAGAGTTTCTCTATCTAGCTTAGGTTTATAATCTTCCATAATCACCTCCATATTTATCCTAACTTTTCCATAATAATTTCCCTTACAATTTTGGCATTTGCTTGGCCTTTCGTCCTTTTCATCACCTGTCCCACAAGGAAATTTATTGCATCTAATTTTCCATCTTTGATTTTTTGCACAGTTTTAGGATTATCATTTATAACCTCATTAACTATACTATTTAAAATATCCCTATCTTGAAGTACCTTTATGCCTTTCTCTTCTATAATCACTTCGGGATCTTTTTCATTAGCAAACATCTCTTCCAATATCATTTTTCCTATATGTTCAGTTACCTCAGATTCTGAGATAAGATTTATAAGCTTAGATAAGCTATTGGGTTTTACTGGGCAACTTTTTATATCCATAGAGAAATCTTTCATAAGCCTAAAAAGTTCATTTATTATCCATGAAGACAGCCTTTTATAATCTTTGCAATATATGGCACATTCTTCAAAATAATCTGCTATTTCTTTGTGTTTTGTAAGAATAAGTATATCTTTTTTAGGAATTGCATATTTTCTTACGAATCTCTCTATCTTTTCAGAAGGAAGCTCAGGCATCTTTTCCCTGATATTCTGCAAAAATTTAGAATCTATCCTTAATTCTACAAGATCAGGTTCTGGAAAATACCTATAATCAGGAGCATCTTCCTTTGTTCTCATAGGAAGAGTAATCTTTTTTTTCTCATCAAAAAGCCGAGTTTCTTGAATAATTCTTTCGCCTGAATCCAAAATTTTAGATTGTCTTTTTATTTCATAATCAAGAGCATCCATAATAAACTTAAAAGAAGCCATATTTTTTATTTCTACTCTATCATTAAAATTTTTATTTCCTCTTTTTCTAAGAGAAATATTAACGTCACATCTAAATTGACCTTTTTCAATAATACAATCACTTACTCCTATGTATTGTAGAATCTGTCTCACTCTTTCAAGATATTCTCTTGCTTCTTGTAAAGAACGTATAGGATTTCTTTTATGATCAGATACTATCTCTATTAATGGAACCCCAGCCCTGTTAAAATCCACAAGGCTATAATAATCTTCGGAATGTATAAGCTTTCCTGCATCCTCTTCCAAATGTATCCTCTTTATACCTACTTTATATGGATTACCATCATCACCCCTTATCTCTACATATCCTTCCTCACATAACGGATATTCATATTGAGAAATCTGATATCCTTTTGGAAGATCAGGATAAAAATAATTTTTTCTTGCAAATACTGATCTACTATTTATCCTACAATTTAAAGCAAGACCTGCCATTATGCAGTATTCAACTGCCTTTTTATTTAATATAGGAAGAGTGCCAGGTTGACCTGTACATACGGGACATATATGAATATTTGCAGGTGCATCTGGATCAACTTTACATCTACAAAAAAGTTTTGATTTGGTCTTAAGTTCAGCATGTATTTCAAAACATATTACTGGTTCAAACTCCATAGTAATCAACCTGTTATTCTTTGATATGCATCAGCAACTCTTATAAGGGTTCCCTCGTCAAAAGGTTTTCCTATAAGCTGAAAACCTACAGGAAGACCATCTATATAGCCACAAGGCACACTTATTCCTGGAAGTCCTGAAAGATTCAGGGACACAGTATATATATCAACAAGATACATCTTTAAAGGATCATCTACTTTTTCACCTATTTTAAATGGCAAAACAGGACTTACTGGTGCAAGGATGCAATCAACCTTTAAAAATGCATTTCTAAAATCATTTCTTATTAGGGTCCTTACTTTAAGGGCTTTAAGATAATAAGCTTCATAGTATCCCGCAGAAAGCACATAGGTACCAAGCATTATTCTTCTTTTTACTTCTATACCAAATCCATCGCTTCTGGTCTTTTTATACATTTCCATAAGGTCTGATACATCTTTTGCTCTGTGGCCATATTTTACCCCATCATATCGCGCAAGATTACTGCTTGCCTCTGCTGTTGCTATCAGATAATAAGTACTTATGGCATACTTAGTATGAGGAAGAGATATTTCTTCTACTATCGCGCCATTTTCTTCAAAAAGTCGTGCTACTCCTATTAGTTTATCTTTTATCCTATTATCTAAACCTTCTACAAAATATTCTTTTGGAAGACCAATCTTTATATTTTTTATATCTTTGTGAAGAAATTTTTTGAAATCAGGACATGGTACAGATACTGAAGTAGTATCCATTGGATCATATCCACATATATGGTTTAAAAGGATGGCACAGTCCTCCACTGTCTTACAAATAGGACCTATTTGATCAAGAGATGACGCATAAGCAATAAGTCCATATCTGGAAGTTCTTCCATATGTAGGCTTAAATCCTACGACCCCACAAAATGAGGATGGCTGTCTGATAGAACCACCTGTATCAGATCCCAAAGCTAAAATTGTTTCTCCAGCGCAAACCGCTGCTGCTGATCCTCCACTTGAACCTCCAGGAACAAATTCTTTTTTTATTGGGTTATGAGTCACCCCAAAAGCGCTTGTTTCCGTGGAAGATCCCATAGCAAATTCATCCATATTAGTCTTTCCTATTATTACAGCCCCCGCTTTAAGAAGTTTCTCTACAACAGTAGCATTATAAGGGGGAATATAATTTTTCAGAATTGTAGAAGCACAAGTGGTTCTTATCCCCAATGTACATATATTATCTTTAATAGCAATAGGAATACCATCTATATCAGAAAGCTCATTTCCTCTTTTGTATCTGATCTCTGATTCCTTAACTTGCCTTTTGGCAAGCTCTTTTGTTAAAGTTATAAATGCATTTATTTCAGGATCTTTTTCCTCTATTCTATTCAAAACAGAATTCAATATCTCCTTAGGAGATATTATCCTTTTTTTCATAAATCCATACAAATCAGCAGCACTATAATTACAAAGTTCTTTATTTATCATTGAATCACCTTTGGCACTTTAAAATAGTCATTTTCCCTGTCAGGTGCTTCATCTAAAACTCTATCTCTAAGCTCTTTATTATCTAAGACCTCGTCATCTCTCCATATATTTTCCATTTCCAATACCCCAGTTGTTGGTAAAATATCTTGGGTATCTAATTCATTTAGCTGCTCTACATATGATAATATTGATGACAGATCTTTTGAAATAAGATTCAACTCATTTTCATCAAGCCAGAGATTTGCAAGTTGAGCAATATGCACAACTTCTTTTTTTGTGATCTCCTTTCTAAGACCAGTTTTATCTTTTTTGTCGAATTTTTTGGCCTGTTCAGCTTCTTCTTTATCTTCTAATTTTATTCCCAATTCTAAAAGCTGTTCTTCTGATACATCTGAAGGAGCGCCAGTAAGAGGGCATACCGCCCTTCTATTTTTTGGAAATGCTATAACATCTCTTATAGAACTTGTATTTAATATCATAGATATTACTCTATCAAGACCAAGTGCAATGCCACCATGGGGAGGAGCACCATATTCAAGGGCATTTAAAAAGAAACCAAATTTTTTATCTATTATAGATCTGTTAAGACCTATTGCCTTAAATATCTTTTGCTGAATATCCATTCTATGAATACGTATACTACCTCCCCCTAACTCTTCCCCATTTATAATAATATCATATGATCTGGATTTAAGATTTAGTAGCTCCTCTCTATTTTGGGGATCAAAATCTATTCTGTTGGGCATAGTAAAAGGATGATGTTTTGGTGTAATTTCTCCGTCTTTCAACTCAAAAAGAGGGAAATCTGTTATCCATACAGGACAATACACTCTATCTGGTATGAAATCAAAACGATTAGCAAAATCCAGTCTGAGTTCACCAAGTATTTTATCTACAAGATCTTTAGAATAATCTGCTACCATAATAAGAACATCCCCATTTTCCGCATTAAATATATCTTTTAAGGCATTTAATTCTTCAGAACTAAAAAATTGTACAATATTAGACTGCAGTCTTCCTTCTATCATCTTCATCCAAGTCATACCCTTAGCACCAAAAGAAGGGGCAATCTTCATCGCATATTCATTTTGAAGTATGTTTTTGCTTAACTTGTAAGCCATACCTTTTATGCAAAATCCTTTTACTATTCCTCCCTTTTCTATAATCCCACGGAAAATAGAATATCTTGTACCCCTTAAAATAGAAGTCACATCTTTAAAAGACATGTCAAACCTAAGGTCAGGTACATCTGTTCCATATTTATCCATTGCTTCATAATAAGACATCCTAAGAAAGGGGGTTTTAAGTTCTATTCCTCCCATTCTGAACATCCTAACTATCAGTTCTTCCACCAATTCATATATAAATTCTTCGTCAATAAAGGAGGCCTCCAAATCCAGTTGAGTAAACTCTGGCTGACGATTTGGCCTAAGATCTTCATCTCTAAAGCACCTTGCAATCTGAAAATATCTATCAAATCCTCCTATCATACAAATTTGTTTGAATAGTTGAGGAGATTGGGGAAGTGCATAAAATCTTCCTTTGTGAATTCGACTTGGCACAAGATAATCTCTTGCGCCCTCAGGAGTGCTTTTTGTTAAATAAGGAGTTTCTATTTCTATAAATCCTTTATTATATAAATAATCTCTTATACATTTTATTATCTCGCATCTCTTTTTTAATATCGTCTGAACAGATGGCCTTCTAAAATCCAGATACCTATACCGCAATCTAAGTTCTTCATCTACATTTTTGGGGCTGGATTTTATTTGTTGACCAAATACCATAGCTTTTTCAGAAATAGGGAAAGGTAAAATTCTGGATTCTGAAAGTATATCAATATGTGTGGCAATTACTTCTATATCTCCTGTTTTAAGATATGGATTTTCTGTGCCCTTTTCTCTTATTCTAACATTCCCCTTTACTTGGATAACAAACTCTTCTCTTAAAGATCTACTTATGTCATATGCCCTTTTACTTACATCAGGATCAAATACTATCTGCACTATTCCAGAAGTATCTCTTAAGTGAATGAAAATAAGACTCCCATGATCTCTTATAGCATCTACCCATCCCATAAGAAGTACATTTCTCCCATCATCAATCCTTTTTAAGGTTCCACAATATATCCTTTTTCTCCAGTCCATAATATTTCCTTTATAGATTTGAGGATCAAATATATAAGATATATCACGTATATTCAAGTTTAAAAATATATTATAAACTTTCCAACATAAAAATAAATTGATTCAAGCCTTGCGAGAGAAAATAATTTTTAGTAGTTAAACTGCTCAGAATTATCATAATGAATAAATTCATAATGCTGAGACTTCATAGTTTAATAGGTTTAATATCCTTAATTTTATTATCCATAGTATTCTCAGAAGATAAAAAACATATCCCAATAAGGATTGTTGTGGTTGGCTTGTTACTTCAATTATTTTTTGGCTTTATACTCTTAAAATTACCCCAAAGCAGACACCTATTTTATTATTTAACAAAAGGAGTCCAAGCAATCGAAGAGTCTACAAAAGCTGGAACAAGCTTTGTGTTTGGATATTTAGGAGGAGGGCCATTACCTTTCAAAGAAAAGATAGCAGGCACAGCTTATATATTAGCATTCCAAACTTTACCTTTGCTGCTTGTAGTAAGTGCTTTGTCTTCAGTTTTATTTTATTTAAATATAATTCCCCCTATAATTAAGGGTTTTTCATGGCTTTTAAGATATACAATGGGAATAGGAGGTGTTGAAGGTTTTGCAGCAGCTGCTAATGTATTTATGGGAATGGTAGAATCTCCTTTGCTAACACGTCCTTATCTAACACATATATCCCGAAGCGAACTTTTTACTATAATGGTTTCTGGAATGGCTACTATATCAGGAACAGTTATGTTTTTATATGCAAGCATATTAAGAAATGTCATACCCGGTATTATGGGACACCTGTTAACAGCTTCCATAATCAGTGCCCCTGCTGCCATAACCATAGCTAAAATTATAGTGCCAGAAACAAGTCAACCATTAAAAGAGGATTTAAAAATACCTAAACAGGCTAATAGCATAATGGATGCTATAACAAAAGGGACATTAGAAGGAGTAAATCTTCTGATTAATATAGTTGCAATGCTAATCGTATTTGTAGCATTGGTACATCTTATAAATATTATTTTACATCAATTACCTTGCATAGGTGGTAAGCCTTTGAGTTTTCAAAGAATAGTTAGTTATATAATGTCTCCTATAACTTGGATTATGGGAATATCATGGCCAGAAGCAAAAATAGCAGGTTATCTAATGGGCACTAAAACAGTATTAAATGAGTTTATAGCATATCTGGATATGGCAAAAATAGCTAAAAATGTATTTAGTCCTCGATCAAAAATAATAATGATATATGCTATGTGTGGCTTTGCTAATTTTGGATCCTTGGGAATAATGATTGGTGGATTGGGTACAATTGTACCTGAAAGAAGAGATGAGATAATATCCTTAGGTATAAAATCTATTATTGGAGGAACAATTGCTACTTGCATGACAGGCGCAATTGCGGGAATATTACTATAAGTAATTAAAGATATGATACTGGAAATAATAATAAAAGGCAAAATACCAGAACTACTGAATAAAAATATTAAGTATGATATTTTAATGGAAAAATTTTATGAATATTACAAACTTTCCTTTAAAATAAAAAGCAAAAAGGAAGTAGATAATATTTTGAAACGAATAGATATATTTAAAAATATTGAAATATTAAATACTTCTATAGAAGCTGATGATAGAAAGATAGAGTTACCTAATGGCATAAATATATCTCTTGTAGGGTATAAAAATCAAGTTTATCCTAATAAAAAAGAGATATTTCTAAAAAAAGGGCTTGCTTTTGGAGGATTTCATCCTACCACTATTATGTGTATGGAACTACTTATAGAATTATTAATGCAAAATATTCACATTAACAATGCCTTTGATCTTGGCACAGGAAATGGCATATTAGCTATTCTTGCAAATAAACTTGGGATAAGAGATATATGTGCTGTTGATATAGACTTCCAATCGTGTTTGGAGTGCAAAGATAATATTTATACAAACAAAACCCAAGATAATATCAAACTAATATGTGGAACAAATGAATGTATAAAAGGTCTATTTGATCTTATAATAACAAATATTATCTTTCATACATTAAAGTTGATAACAAAAGACATAACCAAAAAGCTAAATCAAAATGGTTTTATAATTATGTCTGGATTTCTGGCACATGACACCAACAGCTTCTTAAATATGTTAGGGCATGGAAAATTAATAATGAAGAAGGAAAAAGAAGGTTGGGGCTCAATACTATGGCAAAAAAAATGATTCATGTCTCCATTTAGAAATTTTATATATCCACGGGCTGAATAACTTATTCATTTTTTTTGCCTTAACTAATAATTCTTTATTTTTTCCATTATATATAATAGAAATCTTCATGTAACAACTTTCTTTACTACATGTCTTGCTGGGATATATCTTATAAATCATCCCATTATCTAAAATATATTCTATATAATACTTATTATATATTCCTACAGATGCAGGTTTTTTAGATGGGTTTAATACATCCTCCATTCTTAAATAATTAAGCCCATCCTTAATCTTTTTCAAAACATCATCGACCCTTTTTTGCTTCGGCTCTTTTTTTACTTTAAATTCACCATGTTCTTTTGAAATCTTGTATACAAGAATTCCATTTTCATAACCCATAACTTGCTTGATCTCATCAGGCTTCACATCAACAATATCATACTTAAGCCACTCCCTTGGTCCTTGAACAAGAACTGTAAAATATTGATCTATAAGATATACAATGTTACTTTCTGCAAATCTTATATATTGTCCTACAGGAAATCCTTCTTCTTGCTGAGATTTCATGGCCTTGCCAAATATAATATTTTTTATAATACTTCCTGATCTATCTTTTAATATCAAGGCTCTACCCTTTTCATCATCTTTTGCTTTTGGATCGTCAGGATCCATTAAAACAAGTCTTCTTAAGATATCTCTATCTGCCCGAAAAGATTGGCCTGTGTTTATATCTTTTAATTTATCAATAAGATCGGAAATCTGAGAAAAGTCTGCCATATATCCAAAATGTTCTTTAACTCTCCAAATACCATCTTTTTTTATTAGAGATACGTGGACATCTGCTCCTTTTATATCTATCTCCCATATTTTATTAACAGGAAGATTAGAAAACAGATGTATTCCAACACTTTTTTTTCTGTGACCAAAACCTCTCTGCTTAATTACAAATATAGATCCTACACACAAACACAAAAATAAAATCAGCAGTATTATAACTGTCTTAAATTTCATCTCTTTTTAGCCTTTCTTTGTCTATAGACCGCAAAGCTAATACCAAAAATACATATTATAATAGGCATTAAAACGATATTCACAAACTTAAGAATAAGGCCCAATCTTTCGATGTCTGCCCTTAACTTCTTTTTAACATCCCTTAGCTCATGCTGAATTCTTATTTTCTGCTGTCTAAATTTCTCTATTTCTCTCTCCTGAGCTGGACTTAAAATAAATCTCTCAGATTCCTTTTTTTTCTTCTGCAATTCCTCAAGCCGTTTGTTTACAACCTCTACTTGCTTTTCAAGCTCTTTTTCCTTTTCAAGCCATTTTTCTTGAGCCTTTGCCTTTAATTTAAGAACAGCAGTAAAAGGTCGCTCAAATTTTCCTCTTGTTCTAAGACTTATAAGGTCTTGATTTCCTGTAAGAAATTCACAAGCATTCAGGAAAAAATTTAGATTATCATTAAATATTCTTTTAATAACAAAGCCAAGAAGATTGGTTTTTTGTACATAAAAATCATCTGATATAAAATCAGAGTCTGCTATAATTATAACAGTAGATTTTCCTCTTTCTTCTTTAATATATCCCTTTTTATTTATGCCTTTTGGGGGTCCATTTGGAAACGCAGTTTTAAATCTACCTCTAAGCATTACTGATATAGGATATTCTTTTCCTGTTGGGGTAATCTGTCTTCTTACATAATCTGTGCCCATGCTTACTATGAATACATTCACCAAATCAGAATCTTTACTTGAATGAATAAGAGGTTCAAATCCTAATTTGCAAGATTTTTTCTTAGTTATAACGCCACACACAGGCAAAAGCATATTATCCAGACCAGAGGTTATAATATTACTTTTATTAAATGCCTGCCCTCTTGCAGTAATAATCACAGGGCTTTCCTTTATTACATTGTGACTTTTTATATATGTAGATTGCTGTAGATCTGCAAGTACATCTTTTGAATTGAAATTGATACCCCATGCAGAAAATAATTTATCTAAGGATGCATTTTTAAAGGTCTTATTACTTATATCAGATAAACAATATGGATCCACTAACAAAATAGCATTTTTTCCTGAAAGTATAAATTGGTCAATAGCATATTCTAACTCAGGCTTTATATTCTTTGGATATATAACAATCAGCAAATCTATATCCTTATCTATATTTTTAACATCTTGTTTTATCATTTTTACTCTATAGCTTTTCTTTAATTCTTTAATAAAAAGCCACTCTTCAGGATTACTCTTGTCCCCAAAAACAGGCAATCCACTAATAATTCCTATGATCCTTTTTTTAGGATACTGGAGATTATATATTGCTCTGGTTATTTTATATTCTAAAAGCTGTTCTTGAGAAGGATCTAAGAATGCTATTCTTTCTATTTTATCTGCTGAAATAAAAACAAGCCCACAATATATCTTATCACCTTCTCCTGTCTCTACTGCCTTTAAACCGTATTTTTCAGCCCATTCTTCTTCATCAGAATCAGGCTTTGGATCATACATTTCAAGGATTATCTTTCCCTTTGCTGCCCTTTCATATTCCTCTAAAAAATCCTGCACTCTTTTAGCATACAATTTTATATAAGTAGGAACATGAGGATTACTGTGGCTATAAAAAAATTTTATAGTAATAGGAGTTTTTATATTAGCAATAAT
Organism: uncultured Desulfobacterales bacterium; assembly: GCA_964567535.1. GTDB lineage: Bacteria > Desulfobacterota > DSM-4660 > Desulfatiglandales > JALVZP01 > CAZMNC01. The sequence goes on from CAZMNC010000084.1 coordinate 40,952, forward strand.
ATGTTTTGTACCTTTAGATAAAGAATATAATTTATCTTGGGTTAAATCCCATCTAAGATTTGCATATGAAATAATAATATTGGCAAATATCAGGATAAAAAAAAGCAATATCAGCCCTATGATAGAAAAAACCAGTTTTTTGGTATCATGAGCCTTTACCATAAGGTCTAAGTACTCCTATAATTTTGAAGAATAACCCCTGTAAAAGAGAGTGTAAAAACTATTATTGAAATAAAATATAATATATCTCTTATATCTAAAACACCTCTCTGTATTGATTCATAATGAGTCATAAAACTAAGTCCTGTTAAAAAATCAATTACCCATGAAGGTGCCCATCCAGAAAAAAATTCTGTAACAGGAGGCCATCCAGAAAGTACTAAAAAGAGACATATAACTACTGATAATATAAAACTTATAACTTGATTCCTTGTAATAGAGGAAGTAAAACTGCCTATTCCGAGATAGGCTCCAGCCATAAGGAAGCTTCCAAGATATGCACAAAGTATAACCCCTATATCAGGGCTGCCTAAATATATAACAGTAAGCACCATCGGGAATGTAAAGAATAAACATATTCCTATAAATATCCATGCAGAAA
>CAZMNC010000085.1:0-6965 GCA_964567535.1 uncultured Desulfobacterales bacterium
ATAGAAAGGAAGATAGCAAAATACATAAGACCTGTAGCGAACCGAATTTCAGATGTGCCTATACCTAAAGATGACTATTTTGATGCTATAGAAAAACTTTTCAACAGATTAAAAGGTGTAAATGCTATAATTGAAGATCCAGAAACAACCAGTGTAAGACTGGTAACAAATCCTGAAAAAATTGTCCTAAAAGAAACTCAAAGAGCATTTATGTATTTTTGTCTTTATCACATAAACATTGATGCTATAATAGTAAATAGAATATTTCCAGAGGTAGCAAGGGGTAATTTTATAGAGTCATGGAAGGAAGCTCAAAAAATCTATTTAGAAAAAGCGAGGCAGTATTTTGATCCTATTCCTATATTAACTGTAAATATGTTTAAAGGAGAGGTTTTAGGATACAATGCTTTAAAAAAATTAGCAGATCAGATATATAAAGAAAATGATCCTGTACTTCACTTTTTTAAAGGTGAACCTTATAGATGGGAAAAAAACAACAGTGAATATAACCTAATAATGCAATTGCCTTTTGCAGTGAAAAAAAATATAGAACTTAGTAGAATATCAGATGAACTTATAATAAAAATAGGAAATGTCAAAAGACATTTTTTGTTACCCCGTCAAGTAGCGGGACTTGATTCTGTAAGCGCCCGTTTAGACGGGGTAAATTTATATATTACCTTTAAAGGGGATAAAAAAGATGAGTAGCAAGGAAAAAGAGCAACACAAAGAAGAACGAGATGAAATAGTATGCCCTGTAGGCAGATTTTTTATGGAATTTTGCTTTAATAAAAATTCAAAGTTTTTTGAACATCTTAATAGATCTAAATTGGAATTACTTAAGGCTATAAGATCCTTAATAGATGAAAAGATAGAAAATCTGGAAAAAGCTGGTTCTTCTAAAAAAAGAGTTACAAAGATAGAGGTAGAATAGGTTTTTTAAAGGAATTGGAGCAGATAAAAAAACTTATAAATGATTTTTTAAAGTATATAGAGATCCAGAAAGGCTACTCCCCTAACACTATAAGGGCATATGCCAAGGATCTACAAGGTTTTCTTGACTTTCTAATCTTGAAAGAAAATTTTCAACAGGATGATTCAATAGAACAAATAAGTCTACATCATATAAGAAATTATATTGGAAGTTTGTATGCTACCCATAAAAAAACAAGTATTTCTCGAAAATTATCTGCTATACGTTCATTCTTTAATTTCCTGGAGCAGAGGAGGATAATAAATAAAAATCCTGTATGGAATATATCTTCTCCAAAGCCAGAAAAATATTTACCCAGATATCTTAATGTGGATGAAATATTTAGACTTTTAGCTATAGAATCAAATAATAGTTGGAGATCCTTAAGAGATATGGCAATGTTGGAACTTCTTTATTCTTGTGGTATAAGAGCTGAGGAACTTAGGGCTCTTAATATAGAAGACATAGATGTTTATGAAAAGATAGTCAAAATTAAAGGAAAAGGAAATAAGGAAAGGATTGTTCCTATAGGTAAATATGCATTAAATGCTATAGAAAAGTATCTTAATTCAATTCATCACATAAAGGAAAAACTAATAGGGGCACTTTTTATTAATGCACGAGGTAAAAGGTTATCTACAAGGAGCATAAGAAGAATAGTCAAAAAATATGTTATAAAGAGTGGTCTTAGCTGGGATATAAGCCCTCATTCTTTAAGGCATAGTTTTGCAACACATCTATTAGAAAGCGGGGCTGATCTTAGAGTAGTTCAAGAAATGCTTGGACATACAAAAATTTCTACTACTCAGAGATATACTCACTTAACAATAGATAGATTAATGGAAGTTTATGATAAAGCACATCCCAGGGGAAAAGCAAAATGAAGAAAGTATACTCAACCACGATATTAGCTGTAAAAAAAGACGGAACATCTGTTATGGCAGGAGATGGTCAAGTAACTTTTGGTAATACTATCATGAAGCATAAAGCCGCAAAAGTCAGGTTTGTATATAAAGATCGTGTCCTTGTAGGCATATCTGGAGCAGCAGCAGATGCATTTAGTCTGATAGAACGACTTGAAGGAAAATTAGAATCTTATAAAGGAAACCTGGTTAGAGCAGCTGTAGAGCTGGCAAAGGAATGGAGAACAGATAAAATTCTAAGAAGATTAGAGGCACTTCTTTTGGCTATGGATAAAGAACATATATTAATCATTTCAGGAACTGGTGATGTAATAGAGCCAGATGAATCAGTAGCAGCAATAGGCTCTGGAGGGCCTTATGCTTTAGCAGCAGCCCGTGCGTTAATTGCTCATTCTAATTTGACAGCAAAAGACATTGCTTTTGAAGCAATGAAGATAGCTGCTTCTATATGCATATATACCAACCAAGAAATAACAGTCCATGAATTGGGAAAAGGAGAAAAATAAAATTATGGATAAAAAAGATAAAAATAATCAATATACAGAAGAAATGCTCACCCCGAGACAAATTGTATCAGAATTAGACAAATATATTATTGGTCAGGCTCAAGCAAAGAGATCTGTTGCCATTGCACTTAGAAATAGATGGAGGAGACAGCAAGTTTCCCCTGAACTTAGGGATGAAATTGCCCCAAAAAATATAATAATGATAGGGCCTACTGGAGTTGGAAAAACAGAAATAGCAAGAAGACTTGCAAAACTTGCGAATTCACCTTTCTTAAAAGTTGAAGCAACAAAATTTACTGAGGTTGGATATGTAGGTAGAGATGTAGAATCTATGATAAGAGATCTAACAGAACTTGCTGTTAACATGGCAAAAAAAGAAGAGCAAAAAAAAGTAGAAGCCAAAGCCCGCGAGCTTGCAGAAGAAAGATTATTGGATATATTACTTCCAAGAAAAAGAAGGCAAAGAAGCTCAAAAGATTCAGAAGAACATAGTAGCCTTGAAATAGTTAGACAAGATGATCAAGAAAGAAGTTATATCTCAACCAGAGAAAAACTAAGGAGGATGTTGAGAGAAGGTAAATTAGATGAAAGATATGTAGAACTTGAAGTAACAGATACCAATATTCCTATGGTTGAAATATTCTCTGCTGCAGGCTTGGATGAAATGGAATTTAATATAAAAGAAGTATTTGGGAATATATTTCCTCCACGCAAGAAAAGAAGAAGGGTAAAAGTGCCAGAAGCATTAGAAATATTAACTCAAGAAGAATCACAAAAACTGATTGACATGGATAAGGTAGTGGAAAAAGCAATAAAAATGACAGAACAAAAAGGAATAATATTCTTAGATGAAATAGATAAAATTGCAGGAACAGGTACAGGGTCAGGGCCTGATGTCTCAAGAGAAGGGGTTCAAAGAGATTTACTCCCAATTGTAGAAGGATCTACTGTTATTACTAAATATGGTATGGTAAAAACAGATCATATACTTTTTATTGCCGCAGGGGCATTTAATGTTAGCAAACCCTCAGATTTATTACCAGAACTTCAAGGTAGATTTCCTATAAGAGTAGAACTAAGATCTCTTACAACAGAGGACTTTGTAAAAATATTAACTCAACCAAAAAATGCCCTTATAATTCAATATAAAGCATTGCTGAAAACAGAGGGGATAAATCTGGAATTTGACAATGATGCTATATATGAAATAGCCAGAATAGCCAGTCTTGTAAATGAAAGGACAGAGGATATAGGAGCAAGAAGACTTCATACAGTTATGGAAAAACTTTTAGATGATATTTCATTTGAAGCCCCTGACATGGAAAAGAAAAAAGTTATAATAACCAAGGATTATGTAAAAGAGAAATTATCTGACATATTAGAAGATGAAAACTTGAGCAGATATATCCTATGATCAATCAAACAGAAAGGGCAAAAATTCTTATAGAAGCGCTTCCTTATATTCAACGATTTAATGCATCTACTATGGTTATAAAATATGGTGGAAACGCAATGATAAACGAAGACCTAAAACATAATTTTGCTTTAGATATAATTTTAATGAAATATGTAGGTATTAACCCAATCATTGTGCACGGTGGTGGCCCTCAAATAGGAGAATTTTTGGATCGTTTAAATATAAAGACAGAATTTATTGAAGGATTAAGAGTTACTGATAAAGAATCAATGGATATAATAGAGATGGTATTGATGGGAAGGGTGAATAAAGAAATAGTTAATCTTATAAACAAGAACAAAGGATGTGCAGTAGGACTATCAGGAAAGGATGGAAAACTTATAATCGCCAAAAAAATGCGATACTTAAGGCATAGAGGAGATAATAGAGCACCAGATATTATAGATATAGGCTTAGTAGGAGAGATAGTTTCTATAAACAGCAAAATTCTCGAAAGTCTAACAAGAGATGGCTTTATCCCAATTATTGCACCTGTAGGAGCTGATGAAAATGGTCAAACATATAATATTAATGCAGACATTGTAGCAGGTCATATAGCCTCGGCAATAAAAGCCAGAAAATTGATACTCCTCACAGATACAAAAGGGGTATTAGATAAAAACGGAAATCTTATTTCATCATTAAAAATAAGTGAGGCGAAAAAACTTATATCTGATAGAACTGTAACAGGAGGAATGATACCTAAACTTAGATGTTGTATACAGGCATTGGAAAATGGAGTAAAAAAAGCCCATATAATAGACGGGAGACAAAAGCATGCTATCCTTTTAGAAATATTTACAAAAGGCGGTATTGGGACAGAGATAATAAGATAAAGGGGTTTTAGTTATGAATAATAGTATAAAAAAGGCAGATAAATACATGTTTACTACATATAAGAGATTTCCTGTAGTGTTAGTTAAAGGAAAAGGTTGTAAGCTGTGGGATATAAATGGAAAAGAGTATTTAGACTTTGTTGGTGGAATAGCAGTATGTGCTCTTGGGCATTCATCTCCTATTGTTACAAAGGTGTTAGAAGAGCAGTCTAAAAAATTGGTTCATGTATCTAATCTATTTTATACACTTCCTCAAATAGAACTGGCTCAATTTCTTGTAGCACATTCTTTTGCTGATAAGGTCTTTTTTTGTAACAGTGGGGCAGAGGCAAATGAAGCGGCAATAAAACTTGCAAGAAGATATGCTAATGAAAAATTTGGTGGAAAAAGAAATATTATTATATCCATGAAAGGTTCATTTCATGGAAGAACTATGGCAACATTATCTGCCACTGGCCAAAAAAAGATTCAAGATGGCTTTGAACCCCTGCTTCAAGGATTCAGATTTGTTCCATTCAATGATATAGAAATATTAAAAAAAATGATAGATGATTCTGTTTGTGCCATTTTACTTGAACCTATACAGGGCGAGGGAGGTGTTGTTTGTCCTGATCCTGAATACTTGAGTGAAGTAAGAAAACTATGCGATGAAAGAGAAGTAATAATGATATTAGATGAAATTCAAGTGGGATGTGGCAGAACAGGAAAATTATTTGCTTATGAACATTATGGCATAGTACCTGATATTATGACTCTCGCAAAGGCAATGGCAAATGGTCTTCCTATAGGAGCAATGTTATCAACTGAAAAACTGGCTAAGGCGTTTGGACCTGGAACGCATGCCAGTACATTTGGAGGGACACCTCTTGTTACTGCTGTCTCTTTAAAAGTGTTGCAAAGCATAATAGAGGACGGCTGGCTTGAAAATTGTAAAACCATGGGGCAATACTTTAAAAATGGCTTAAAAGAGCTACATAGCAGATATAATTTTATAAAAGATGTAAGAGGTATAGGATTGATATTAGGGATAGAACTTGATATACCAGGATCAGATATTGTAAACAAATGCATAGAGAAAGGATTTCTTATAAATTGTGTTCAGGAAAATATCTTGAGGTTTTTACCACCTTTAATTATTCAAAAACATGAAATCTCTAAATTATTAGAGACATTAAATGACATATTCAAACAACTATAACCAAGAATTATCCTATGAGGAACAAACATGAAAAAAGATATTCTTAGTATAAAAGTTCTCACAAAAACAGAAATTTTACAACTTATTAACAGAGGATTGGAATTTAAAAAAATGGGTAAAAATCCATTCCAAAAACCTCTAACAGGATATGTATTAGGACTTCTTTTTGACAAAGCATCTACAAGAACAAGAGTTTCATTTGAAGTTGCAATGCTTAAATTAGGTGGAAGCACCATATTTATGAGTTCAAAAGAAACTCAGCTTTCAAGAAATGAATCTATAGAAGATACTGCAAGAGTACTTTCCAGATATCTGGACTGTCTTGCTATAAGGACATATGCTCAAAAAACTGTTGAACTGATGGCAGAGTATGCAAGCATCCCTATAATAAATGCATTAACAGATATGTATCATCCTTGCCAAGTATTAAGCGATATAATGACAGTAAAGGAAAAAAAAGGAAAAATAGATGAGCTTAAAATAGCTTGGATAGGTGATGGAAATAATGTAGCAAATTCGTGGATAAATCTTGCAAGAATATTGGGTTTTGAATTAATAGTCTCATGTCCCGAAAAATATAAGCCTTCAGAGTTAATAACTAATAGCAATAACATAAAATTTATTGAAGATCCAAAAGAAGCAGTAAAAAATGTGGATGTCATAAATACAGATGTATGGGTAAGCATGGGACAAGAAAAAGAAAAAGAACAAAAAATAAAGGCTCTTAAGAAATATCAAGTAAATAAAGAATTGTTAAGTATTGCAAAACCAGATGTAATGATAATGCATTGCCTTCCTGCACATAGAGGCCAAGAAATAACAGATGATGTAATAGACGGGCCAAACTCTGTGGTATTTGATCAGGCAGAAAATAAATTATATCTGCATGAAGCTCTCCTTGAAATGCTTTTGGTAGGAAAGCAAGTTTAGTAATTTTAAATGAAAAAATTATGGGTATAAAAAAGATAAAAATTATAAATTTTAAAAGTTTTGAAAATTTAGAAATAGAGCTTGGCAACCTCAATGTATTGATTGGTGCTAATGCTTCAGGAAAATCTAACTTTGTTCATGTT
>CAZMNC010000086.1:0-7204 GCA_964567535.1 uncultured Desulfobacterales bacterium
AATAAATACCAAAATTATAGTGTGCAAGAGCCAATTTACCTGTTCTTCCATAAGCAATACCTAACTGATAGTAGACTTCATTATTGACAGGTCTAAGATAACTAAGTCTTTTAAAAATTTCTATTGCTTTGTCATATTTATTCATATTTTCATATGACATTCCCAAAAGGAAAAGAGCTGATCTATTAGTATCATCTATTTTTAATACCTTTTTCAATACAGATATTGCTTTTTTATTATTACCAGATCTCTGATATGCAATACCAAGATTTATTAGCACAGGTATTGAGTTAGGTCTTGTAGCTAAAGTCTTTTCTATACAGGATACAGCCTTAGAATATTCATTCGTTCTTATATAGACTATACCTAAACCAAAATTAGCTAAAGGAGAATTCGGATCCTGTTTTAGGATACTTTTATAGTATTTTTTTGCATTATCAGGATCTACAGATTTAGCGAATATAATAGTTTTAAATAGAGGAAATTCTTTTCTAAACCAAAGCACTTCATCTGTTGGAGGAATAGGTTTATAGGTACTTAACATAGCCTGTATATTAGATAATCTTTCAGATCCTACAGGATGAGTTAAAAGATATTGAGGGACTTCGTCCAGTGCATACAATGACTGAGATGTAATCTTTTTTAATATAGAAAGCATAGCAGTTGGGTCAAATCCAGAGGCACTAATATATCTAAATCCCAACTCATCAGCCTGTCTTTCATCATTCCTGCTATAGTGGAGCTGTAATTGTGCAGATGCAGCCATTGAGCCCGTAACAAGTCCACCTGCTGCCTTACCTCCTAAAATAGCTCCTAACAGCATAGCAGCAAGACTTAAGTAGCCAAGTTTTCTACTTTGTTCCAATTTCTGAGCTAAGTGTCTTGCACTCACATGTCCTATCTCATGGCATATAACAGCTGCTAATTCATCTACAGTATCAGTAATATTTATAAGACCAGAAAATATAAAGATATATCCCCCAGGAGCTGCAAATGCATTAATAGTATTCTCTTTTATGATATAAAAGTGAAATGGAAAAGGCTTAGTATGAAGAGGTCTTATAAGATAATGACCAAGCCTCTCTATATAATAATTTGCAAAATCATCTTGAACAAATTCAACTTGTTTTCTTAGTTCCATTAAGAGCCTTTTTCCTATTATCTCTTCATCTTGTAAAGTTATAAGAGCATAACACTGAGAAGAAATAAGACAGATAATAAGGAATATTGAAATTAAATTAAGAAAAAATTTTTTTGTCATCATTATTAGATATCCTCATGATTTATGTCTATTCGTGGGGCGTCTATCCATAATCCTTCTAAGTCATAAAATTCTCTATAAGGTTGATAAAATATATGAACTATTAAATCACCGTAGTCCATTAGTGTCCAGTGCCCTTCCCTTTCTCCTTCTATACCATATGGTCTAAAACCAGCCTCTCGCATTTTTCTCTGTACATGCTTACTAATAGCTTGAACCTGCGTACTGGAATTTCCACTTGCAATTAGAAAATAATCAGCTATAGAGGTAAGCTTACCAACTTCAAATAATACAGGATTAATAGCCTTTCTTTCTTTTATTATTTTTAGACAGAATTTTGCTTTATCTATTGCTTTCATCTCCCTTAATAAGATATAAACCCTTTTTTAATATATAATCTTTTACTTTTTCAGGCAAAAGAAAAGATATAGATCTTTTTTGTCTTATAAGTTTTCTTATTTTAGTAGAAGATATATCCATAAAAGTAACAGATAAGATATATATAAATTTTCCAGTTATTAATGGTAAAACATTCTTATTTTTAAAATCATTATCTTTTATAATACAAAGCCTTCTCAAAACTTTTATTATATTCTTATAATTATATCCAGGTCTTTCAACAACTACAAAATTAGCATAATAAAAAAGTTTTCTATAATCCTTCCATGTATGAATTTCAAGAAAAGCATCTGATCCCAGTATAAAATATATTTCTGGATTTTTACCAAAAAATGGATCTGAATAGATATATTTGAGTGTATCTATAGTATATGAGTATCCATTTCTTTTACCTTCTATATCTAATATATCGAGCATTTTGGATTCTTCTATTGCCAGTTTTATCATATAAGCTCGCTCAGAAAAAGGAGTGATTAATTTACTTTTCTTATGGGGAGGCATCTTAGATGGCAGCAGATATACTTTTTCCAGCTCAAAGGTCTCTACTACTTCCTCTGCTGTTCTCAGGTGTCCAAAGTGGACAGGATCAAATGTTCCGCCTAAAATACCAAATTTCAATGAACTCTTTTTATTTTCTTATTTGTCCTTGACCATAAACTATAAATTTAGTGGTAGTAAGCTCTTCCAATCCCATTGGTCCAAATGCATGAAGTTTTGATGTATTAATGCCTATTTCAGCCCCAAGTCCTAATTGATTTCCATCATTAAACCTTGTAGATGCATTTACCAGAACAACTGATGAGTCAACTACAGTCAAGAATCTCTGAGCATTATTATAATCATTGGTTACAATAGCTTCAGTATGGTTTGATCCATATTTTTCAATATGAGCCAATGCTTCATCTATATTTTTTACTACCTTAACAGCAAGTATAAGATCCAAATATTCCGCATACCAATCTGCTTCAGTTGCGGATTTTACTTTTGGATATAGCTTTGTAGTTATTTTGCAGCCTCTTATTTCAACTCCAGCTTCACTGAATCTTTTTAGCATATTGGGAAGAAATCTTTCTGCTATCTTTTCATGGATAAGTAGTGTCTCCATAGCATTACAAACTCCAGGTCTTTGAACCTTAGCATTAAAGCATATTTCTTCTGCCATTTTTAAATCTGCTGATTTATCCACATAAACATGACATACTCCTTTATAGTGCTTCAATACAGGAACCTTTGAATTTTCTGCTACAAACCTTATTAAACCTTCGCCACCCCGAGGTATAATAACATCAATATATTCATCAAGACTTATTAAAACCCTAACTGCCTCTCTATCTGTAGTTGGAACCATCTGGATAGCTTTTTGGGGTAATCCACTTCTATTCAAAGCATCTGATAGTATATTTGCAAGCACAATATTGGAATTAATAGCTTCTGAACCACCTTTTAATATAACAGAATTTCCAGATTTAAGACACAGAGAAGCTGCATCAACAGTAACATTAGGCCGAGATTCATATATAAAACCTATAACCCCTAAAGGAATTCTTAATCTTCCAACAATAAGACCATTAGGTCTTTTCCACATTTTTGTGACTTCACCTACAGGATCAGGAAGAGATACAACTTCCATTATACCTTCTGACATTTCTTTTATCCTGTCTTCACTTAATGTTAAACGATCTATCATTGCAGAAGAAAGACCATTATTATATGCATTTTTAAGATCTTTCTCATTTTCTTTTAGTATATGTTCTTTTTTATCTAAAAGGGATTTTGCCATAAATTTTAAAGCATTATCTTTTTGTGCCCTATTGGCTTTTCTTAATAAGATTGATGCCTCTTTTGCATCCTTTGCCATATTTTTTATCATATTTGCAATTCTTGAATCTGGCATATATCTCCTCCCTCTTCTATCTGATATCTCAATACTAAATTATCTCTATGAATAATTTCATCCGCATATTTAAAACCAAGTACAGACTCTATTTGTGAAGTTTTAAGTCCCAATATTTTTTTTACATCTCCAGAATTATAATTAACAATACCAACCCCTATTTCTTTACCATCTTCATTCATTATTGATACTGAATCCCCTCTACTAAATCTTCCTTTTACTTCCATTATTCCTGCAGGCAAAAGACTTTTTCCATTTTTCATTATAGCACTTTCAGCACCTTTATCTATTATTAATGTCCCTTTTGGTGATTTTGCAAATGCAATCCAATGCCTTTTACAAGAAAGCGGCATTTCCTGTGGAATAAAAAGAGTTCCAACATCTTTACCTAAAAATATTTCCTTTATTATACCTTTCTTTAATCCATTAGCTATAATTGTAGGTATACCGCCTATTGCTAATTGACGAGCAGCCTTAATTTTACTTAACATACCGCCTTTACCTAATACACCAGGAATACTACTTGCATATCTAAATGTATCTTTTGTTATATTTTCCACGATTTTTATTAATTTACTATCTTTATATTTTCTTGGATCTTTATCAAACAGGCCGTCTATATTAGTAAGATTTATAAGAAGATCAGATTCTGTAAATTTGGTAACCATTGCACTAAGATTATCATTATCACCAAACTTTATTTCCTCTACTGCAACTGTATCATTTTCATTTATAATTGGTTGAATACCCCATGAAAGCAAAGTAAAAATAGTAGTTCTGGCATTAAGATATCGCTGTCTATGACTTATATCATCTTTTGTTAAGAGTATCTGAGCCACATTTTTTCCAAAACGAGAAAAGGCCTTTTCATAACTCATAATTAATTCTCCCTGACCCACAGCAGCTATTGCCTGTTGCTGATGAAGGTAAACAGGCCTTTTCGAAAAACCTAACTTTTTCATCCCAGCAGCTATAGCGCCCGAGGAAACCAAAAGAACTTCTACATTTTTATTCCACAACCAACATATCTCAGAGACTAAACTATTTATAAGATCCAGATTAAGACCATATTTTCCCGCAATAACCCCACTACCTACCTTGATAACCACCCTTTTTACAGAATTTATATAGTTTGCTCTAAAATAGGCAGCTTTTTTTGTTGGTTCCATACCTCACTTATGCCTTTTTTTAAATTATCTATCCCCTCACCTGTAAATGCAGATATAGGAAAAGATTGGATTCCTTTTATTGAAAGGGCTTTCATTATCTCTTTAATAGATCTATGTATAGTTGGATCATATAAATCTATTTTATTTATGGCTACTATCTGAGGTTTATATAAAAGCGAAGATTTATATTTTCTCATCTCTTCTTGAATTATATCAAGGTCTTCTAAAAGCCTTTTCGCAGGAACAAAAGTTATATCTATTACATAGAGGATTAATTTGGTTCTTTCTATATGCCTTAAAAATTTATAACCTAATCCTTTGCCAACATGTGCACCTTTTATTAAACCAGGGATATCTGCTATAGTGATAAATAAACTATCATTTAATGCTACAACTCCTAAATTAGGGCTTAAAGTAGTAAAAGGATATGATGCAATCTTTGGTTTTGCTCTACTTATTTTCGATAGAAGAGTGGATTTTCCAACATTTGGAAAACCTACGAGACCGATATCTGCAATAGATTTTAATATTAATCTAATTTTTTTCTCCATCCCAGGCTCACCTGGCTCAGCAATTCTTGGTGTCCTAAAAGTAGAAGTTGCAAAATGCTGATTTCCTCTCCCCCCCCTTCCACCTTTGGCAATTACAACTTCTTCCCCTTCATTAATTAAATCTGCTATAATATTACCTGTGGTTTCATCCTTAATAACTGTTCCGATCGGAACATTTATAATTAAATCTTTACCATCTTTTCCTGTTTGATTTTTACCTTTTCCATGTGATCCTTTTTTTGCCTTGAAAAAACGTTTAAAAATAAAATCTGAAAGGCTATAAATACCAGAAGTAGCTCTTAATATTACATCTCCGCCTTTTCCACCATCCCCACCATCAGGCCCACCTTTTGGAATATACTTCTCCCTTCGAAAACTTATACATCCATTTCCTCCATCTCCAGATTTAACAGTAATTACAACTTCATCAACAAAATCCATAGGCCTCTAAATCTAAATAGGATATACACTTATTCTTTTTTTATCTTTACCAAAATTCTCAAACTTTACTACACCATCTACTTTTGCAAATAGAGTATAATCACTACCAACACCCACATTTGCTCCAGGATGGATTTTTGTACCTCTTTGTCTTACAAGAATATTTCCAGCCTTTACTATCTGGCCTGCAAATCTTTTTACTCCTAATCTTTTACCAATACTATCTCTTCCGTTGCGAGAACTACCTCCAGCTTTCTTATGAGCCATAATAAGATCCTCCTTTTAATTATTATTCTTTTCTATATTTTCGATTTTTATAATAGAATAATACTGTCTATGCCCTTTTTTTCTTTTATAATTTTTTCTTCGTTTATATTTAAAAACAATTATTTTTTTACCTTTTTCATGTCTTAGTATGCGAGCTTTTACCAAAAAGTTCTTTAGATATGGAGAACCAACATTAATATCACTATTGTCAGATACCATTAAAACCTTATCAAGAATAATAATATCTCCTATTTCAGCATTTAACTTTTCTACCTTTATTTCATCACCTGTGCTTACCTTATACTGTTTACCCCCTGTTTGGATTACTGCATACATTTTTTCCTCTCCTAATCTTATTTTTTATTATTATACGATAAAAGATGTGACTTTACCATATAGAAGAAAGGTGAATTTGGGTAATCTCTTATGAACTCTTTTATAGTTTTTTTCTCCTTATCATAATTGTTATTTAATCTATAAAGCCTTTCGAGACTCAATAAAGCAAATTCTCTAAAAGGACTTTCGGGATGTTCTTCACAAAATTTATTTAAAATCTTTATAGCCTTATTTAAATCTTTTTTTTGCTCATAACATGAAGAAATAGCCAGATTTGAAAGAGCAATATATTCCATTGAAGAATATGTATGAATCTTGTTTTTAAATTTACTGTAAAATTTTATGGATTTATCATAATTTCCTTCTAAAAAATATAGATATCCTAAGAATGGCATTGAAAGATTAGAATATTTTGATAATGAATAATTATTTACTATATGTTCAAACATGTTTAAAGCTTTTTTGAGTTCTTTATTTTTAGGGCTTTTATTTATATTTTTCATTAATAATGTTAATGCAGAATTAAATTCTTGCTCAGCTTTTTTATTTATATAAGTTCTATAGCCATAAAAAGCAGCAAGGGCAATAAAAATAATTATCAATGGATATAAAGTATAGTTAATATATTTCGAATATATAGAAAAATCCTCTAATTTTATCTTTTTCATAAAAAACACCATCTCAAATATTTAATTAATGAATGATTTTTGTTACCAGAAACAAAAGTATGAGTCAAGTAAGTAAAAGCCTGTTCGAAAAACATATAGGGAGAAGATATTGAAAGGGCTGTTCCTTGTTATTAGCTTAAAAAAACGAAAGGAAGAGGAACAGCCCATGAGAAAGGAAAGCCATTACAAATACATTTCTGTTAATGAGATAAACATTC
>CAZMNC010000087.1:0-41060 GCA_964567535.1 uncultured Desulfobacterales bacterium
CCAATTGGGCAGGGCTTCCTGTAAAAGAGCATGTCTTTAATATATGTTTTGTAACAAGTCCTGAATATAATCCTGCAAGTAATTTGGGTCTAAATGTTTATGCAGTAGGAAGAGGGGTTTTCCTTCATACTTATGGTCAATTACAGCAGAATTGGGAGAACGTGATAGATGTGAAATTGCCTCCCAGACATAGAGCTCTTGAATATACATGGTTGCGTGGAATTGATTGGCCTAATGATCATATAGGAATTGTGGTTGGTGAAGAAGGACTTATTTTAAGATCATGGGACCAAGGTCTGCATTGGGTAACCATTCCATATGGGTATGAATATGAATAAGATCCGAGGAGGTAATAAGAGATGGAACAGAAAAAAATAGGACCAAGTGTTAAGATAGCCAATTTTCTTATAAAGAAGAGAGTGCCTGTACTCATATTGCTTGGTATTTTAACAGTAGTATTTGGCTATGGTCTTTTAAATCTAAAAATAAAAGTTCGCTTAGATGAAATGCAGCCACCACTTCATCCTTTTGTAAAGTTAAATAGAAAGTTTATGAAGGTTTTTGGTGGTGCTAACACGGTAATGATAGAGATCCATGTTAAAAACGGAGATATTTTTAATTATAAAACTCTTTGTAAGATTAAAAGGATTACTGATGCATTACAATTTCATCCATATGTAAGAAGAGCTCTTGTTGAATCTATTTCAAGACGTAAGGCAAAAGCAGTTAGAGGATATGCGGGGGGAACTGTAGATATCAAGTCTTTGATGTATCCCACTGTTCCTAAATCACCTGAAGCTATTGAAAAATTGAAAAAGAATATTTTTGCTAATGAATTTTATAGAGGAATTCTGGTTTCTAATGATGGAAAAGCTGCTCTTATATTTGCAGACTTAAAGGAAACTGGTGTTAATTATAACAAATTTTTTAAATTTGTATGGAATAATATAGTTAAAAAAGAGCAAGATAGTAACACAATAATTCATATGGCTGGTTTTCCTATCTTGATGGGGTGGATATATCAATATCTTCCTGCGATGAATGCAGTCTTTTTATGGACTATTGTTATTGTAGTGGTAATGGTAATTGCAATTTTCAGAAATTTCTTAGGTTCTGTTGTTCCTATGATAATTGGTTTTGTGAGTACTGTTTGGGGTTTGGGATTTATTGGATTGATTGGCATGACCTTGGATCCTTTGATGTTGGTTTTGCCATTCCTTGTGGGTGCAAGGGCGTTGAGCCATTCTGTGCAAACCACAAGGCGATGGCTTGAGGAATATGAGAAAACAGGTAGCAAAGTAGATGCTGCTTATGCCACTATAGAAGGATTGTTTCTTGCCAGTTTATCTGCAATTATTACAGATGCAGGTGGGTTCTTGGTATTAGTCTTAGCAAGGATTCCATGTATTCAAAAATTGGCTTTGTTATGCACTTTTTGGGTTATTGCTATATTTATTACTGTTGCTATGGGTGGTCCTTTGATGGGTATATATCTGCCTGCACCTAAGAAAATCCATTTAGGTGGTGCTTCTTTTATAGAAACGATACTGGATAGAATTGTTAGATTGGATTTGAGTAGAAAAGGTGCTGTTGTTATTATGTTACTTTTTTTGGCAGTGGGAGTTGTAGGTGGTTATTATACTGATAAGATTCCTATTGGTAATGTAAATCCAGGTTCTCCAATTTTATTTCCCCATTCCAAATATAATAGAGATGTTGCAGAGATAAATAAGAGATTTGATGATGCAGGGACTGATACCATGAATATTGTTGTGAGCGGTATTGATAATTGTGTTGAAATGCCATGCACATTGTTTAAGATGGAATATCTTACTGATGCCATGAAAAGAGGTGTTCCTGCGGTTGGAGGAAGTCAGTGTGTGGTAAATATAGTTAAAAAACTGAATCAAGAGTTTCATGAAGGTGATCCTAAATGGTACGTAATTCCTGATTCTCTTTTGGCAACAGGAACTTATATTTTGATGTATAGATCAACAGGAGAAGCAGGAGACTTTGATGTTTGGGGTACTCCTAAACTTAATATGGGTAGTATCAGGATATATTTTAAAAATCACTTGTATAAGACTATCAAACAGGGACTCAAAGTCCTAAGAGATTTTCTTAATAAATATCCTGAACTTCTCCAACGCAAATTTTATGATGATGTGTGGAAGGAATTGATTCAAAAATATCCTGATATTGGTAAACAGGGTTTTGTAGTAAGAGCTACAAAAAATATTGTAGAGTTTAAGTTAAGAGATTTTCTGCATTATATGCATACAAAGAAGGCAAAGCTTATTAAAGATCCCAATTTTATTAAGGAATTTCCTGAACTTTATTCAAAAAAGAATTTTATTAAACAATATCCAAAAATATTAAAAATGAGTATGGGAGAATTTGTTGAGGCTCATCCTGAGGCTATTCCTAAAATGAAGCTTATGGATAGAGATGAATTTATGACACCTCAAAGATTTGGGGCTGCAGATTTTAAATATGCAGCAGGAAGAATTGGTGTTATAGCTGCAATAGACGAAGAGATTGCCTGGTCTCAAGCTGGAACAATTCTTTTGATATTCATAATTGTTTTTATCCTCTGTTCAACTGTATTTAGGTCAGTATGGGCAGGTGTAGTATTGGCTATACCTTTGATAATTGCTAACCTTGCTGCTTTTGCATATATGGTAATTAAAGGAATTGGTCTAGACGTAGATACACTACCTGTTTTTGCGGTTGGTATAGGAGTTGGTGTTGATTATGGTATATATGTAGTGTCTCGTTTCAGGGAAGAGTATGAACGTTTGGGAGATATTGATATGGCTATTCGAAAAGGAATTTCTACTGCTGGTCTTGGAGTTGTTTTTACAGCTATTACCCTGACTGTGCCTGTTCTGCTATGGTATTTTCTCTCAAAGATTAAGTTTCAGGCAGATATGGGGCTTCTTTTGGCATTCTTATTGATATTTAATATGCTGGGCGCGTTGTTTTTCATTCCAGCAGCGTGTTCATATTTTAAGCCAAGATTTATTACTCTTGGTCATGAGTAGAGGGTAATAATTAAGTATGATTAAAGAGAGGAAAGATGTAATGAAAGGGGGTGGGAGAGTCAAAATGACTATAAAGTATTTTGCCGGGTTTTCTATTGAGAAAGAAATCTTATTGAAAAAGGAGGGGGTAGTGATGAGAAAATGTTTTTGGCTATTATCTTTGATAATAAGTGCGGTTTTTTTGTGGAGTGCTTTAGGTGTGGCAGGTGAGAATATTCCATCAGTCACAATTCAGTATAGTCCTAAGTATAGAGAAGGAAAACCCAGATGTATTCCTGAGTACAAAGATTGGAAAGAAGCTAAATGGCCAGTTCCTTTTAAAGATCCCAATTCAAATCTTCCTTTTTGGGTAAGGAATTGGAATTATTGGGCTAAAAAGACTGGTAATCGGGAATGGATTGCATGGGGTAGAAGATTGGCTAATCCTAAGGCGATTGAATTAGGAAAAGCGTGGATAAAATTGAATGGAATTGATTGTTCGAAGATTGTTGCTCTTTCAAAAGTTGCTCCTGATATAAAACCTGGTGTTGTTATTACCCAGAAGAATTGGCAAAATTATCCAGGCTTAAAAGAGCTTTGGCCCAAATCTTTATGGATAAGGCTTACTAATAATGCATATGTTCCCTACAAAGTTATTAAAATAGCTCCCACTCAGCATATATATAAGTCTAGGGGTATGCTTTATTATACTAAAAAATTTCTCAATAAACCTCACATTGATAAAGAAGGTATGATGGATTTAGCTAAGGATAATTATGTTGCTGGTGTTCCTTTTCCATTTGTTCCTGCATGTACGAACTGGGATGATCCAAAATATAGCTTAGGTGATAGATATGGTAATAAGCTTGCATGGTATCTGGTTCATGATATGGATAGGCTTGTGGTTGGTCAAGATAACCTAAGTTTTAATCCTATTATTCCTACTCAGCTTGACAAACATGCAAAATTAGAAAGAACTTATAAATGGGGTCTTTATTGGAGGATATATTGGGGTAGGACAGACATACCTCCTACACCTTGGGTTCCAGGAAAAGAGGATATAGAATCTAAGGGATCTATTGCTGCTATTTATCCTTTTGATATTAGAGGTTTTGCAGCAACTCGTTGGAGATATACTGATAAAAATAGAGAAGCCTACTTTGTGTGTTATTTGCCTGCACTTCGTAGGATTAGACGTTTGAGTGGATCTGATACTCAGGACCCAATCCTTGGAACAGAGCTTACATGGGAAGACTGGAAGGTATGGTGGCAAAAGATTTCCCAAAAGATTTGGCCATCCAAGGCGGTTATGCTTAGAGCAGAAGAGATTCTTACTCCGTTAATGTGGGATAGGAGATTTGAGTGGGATGAGAAAAACTTTATTGTAGCATATTATGAAAGAAGGCCATCTTGGGTAATTGATTATATTGCTGTTCCTCCATCTACATATTTTTATAAGGTGAGAAGAGCATGGATAGATTTTGAGGTTAAAAGGGTAAATTATGATGAATGCTATGATAGAAGAGGAAGGTTATGGAGAACTTGGTTGGATTTTAAACGATGGTATCCTGAGACTGGTTATTTTACATGGTGGGGTTGTGATATTCCTGACCATGTGAATAGACACTATACTGTACTTCAGATGCAAGCTGTTGTAAATGACCCCAAAGTTACTGATAGCTACTTTGATTTAAGGTTCTTAAGTAGAATGGCTCACTAATGATAAAAATGGCCAGGATATTTTATATCCTGGCTTTAACAAAAAGGAGGGGTGTTAATATGGCAAGATATATGAGGTACTTGGGAATATGTTTTATATTTTTTATCCTTTTGCTGCCCCAACATGCTTATTCTCGAAGTTTTCAGTTATTGGGGGGTACTTTTGATATTCATGGCTTTATTACTCAAGAGTCTGCTTGGAGAACCGGTGTTGATGAGGATTTCCATAATGTGAGTGATTACCTTACCTTGCAGGCAGAGATGGGCTATACCCCTGGAGGAATTCTTGGGCAATATGTTAGTTTTTATGGTATATTCCGATTTAGGTCAGATTGGGCTTATGCAATAAACAGAGGCTCTGATTGGTGGAAAAAGGGTGGTAGTGGATTAAAAGGTAGTTATAATCATTATGATGAACATAGATTAGAATACTCTTGGTCATCTGAAAAGAATAGAGATTTGGATCTGCCCAGAGAGATATATGCAGATATATATCTTGGTAATTGGCAGTTTAGGATTGGAAAACAACAGGTAGTTTGGGGTGAGGCTGATGGCTTAAGGCTTATGGACTGTATTAACGCTATGGATTGGCAACAGGAGTTTATCCTAAGAGATTCAGATGCTGGATATGAAAGCACACGTATTCCTGTTTGGTTAATTAAAGGTGAATATTATTTCCAAAAGCAATGGTTTAATGGTTTAGTAAGGGACCATTCGGTAGAGTTTATTATTATTCCAAGAGATGTGGAAACTACAAGATTTAATATTGGTGGTGGAGTTTATAGGGATCAAAGAAATGCTTGGAGAAATAAGTATGTAACTACTTTTGGTGATTATGCAGGTCGTGGTGGCCCATGGGCAGTCCCTTATCCATGGCTGCCGAGTTTTGCTCAGGCAAGGTTAATAGAAAAGAAAAAAGCTACTGAACCTGAATTTGCTATTAGATTTAAGGCAAATGTCCATGATTGGCTTATTACTCTAAATGGATATTATGGTCATGAACATAATTTTGTGCTCCAATATGTAGGTGTTACGCCGTCTCGTCGTTTAGGAGGGCTTTTACCACCTGTTGGACATCAAGAACCTTTTGCTTTTGATGATCCAAGAAATCCTCATTTATTACAGATTAATTATGATTGTGAGTATTACAGAAGAAAATTTGTGGGATTTACTGTAGATAAGGATATGGTTTGGCTTAGAAATAAATGGACTGGTGAAACCAATCCTGTTCTGAGAGTAGAGGCTCTTTATGAATTTAGCAAGCCTTTTAATACAATGGGCCATAATATGAATGGTTTAGAATGGTCTGGTGTCCCTGCTTATCTTGGGGGGCAGTCTCATGCTAATGGTATTGTAAGAAGAGATGAGGTAGATTTCATGATTGGTTATGATTGGCCCATATGGATACATTGGTTAAATCCTGCTTACAGCTTTTTTACAAGTTTTCAATATTTTCAGTTTAGTATAATTGACTATGGTGGAGAGGAGCTTGTCCATGCCCCTTATGTTTTTAACAGGGGTGTAACAAATGTCACCTTGGGCCAGTTTGCTGCTAATCCTGGTGTAGTAAATAAATATATAGATCCATGGAGGATTCCTAAGACACAGCGCTATATTACCTATCTTGTAAAAGGTCAGTATGATAAGGATAGAATTGAACCTCAAGTACTTTATGTTCAGGATCTTAATGAAGACTCCTTTTGGATAAAGGCAAAGATTAATTTTCAATATGGTGATGTTTGGAGAGAAGAAGTGGGTGCTTTTATAATTTGTGCTGATTCAGACGCTGATTTTCATCAAACAGGAAAATCTTTTGGACTTTTTGCACATTCTGATCAGATATATTTCAAGATAACAAGACAATTTAACTAAAATTTTCAATATCTTCTTAAATGCCCCATCAGATATATTAATCCTGATGGGGCATTTATTTAATGAATGGAACATTTCATGAATGACTTTTCAATGATTACAGTAGAACATCTTACAAAGAGATATGGTGATATTATAGCAGTTAATGATGTATCCTTTTCTTTGAATAAAGGAGATATAGTGGGTTTCCTTGGTCCAAATGGAGCTGGAAAAACCACTACTATGAGAATAATTACTGGTTGTTTGGCCGCAGATTCTGGTAGGGTAATAATAGGTGGATATGATATACTTCAAAATCCTAATGAAGCAAAAAGATTGATAGGGTATCTTCCTGAACAACCCCCTTTATATGATGAAATGACAGTAAGTGCTTATCTCGACTATGTGGCAGATTTGAAAGATATTCCGAGGTCTAAGAAGAAGAAATTAAAATACATGGCGATATATGAATGTGGGCTTGATGGAGTTTATAAGAGACTAATAAAACATCTTTCTAAAGGATATAGACAAAGGGTAGGAATAGCTCAGGCTATAATAAACGATCCAAAGATCTTGATATTGGATGAGCCCACAATTGGACTTGATCCAAAGCAAGTAAGCGAAATTAGAGAGCTTATAAAAGGATTAACAGGCAGAAGGACAGTAATACTAAGTACCCATATTATATATGAAGTCACTATGATATGTCAAAAAGTGGTTATAATAAATAAAGGAAAGATTGCTGCTATTGATACTTTAGATTCTCTTTCCTCCAGGGTTGGTGATAAAGGTAAAATAATATTACGTGTGAGATATAATAAATACAAAGAAATAGCTGGATTATTAAAAGGTTTAGATGGTATTTTAAATGTTATTTTTAGAAATAATAAATTTATATTAGAATATCCTATTAATCAAGAGGATCAAATATGCGAATCAATTTCATTGCTTTTTATGAAGGAGAATATCCCTATTCTTGAATTAAGACCTGAAAGGATGAGTTTAGAGGATATATTTGTTAAAATAGTAACACGGGATAAAGGGTAAAATTAATGAAAAAGATATTAATAATAGCATGGAAAGATTTAAGAACATATTTTGTGCTTCCGAGTGCTTATGTGATTTGTGTGATATTTATTCTTTTTTCTGGACTATTTTTTTATGATAATTTGTCTATCTTTTTTCTATCCAAACTTCAACCTTTGCCATGGGAAGAAATTGCTGCTCAAAAAGATCTAAATCATATGGTAGTTCAACCTTATCTTCATAGCTTGAGTATTCTTTATCTTCTTATACCTGTTATAACTATGAGGCTATTTGCTGAAGAGAATAGATTAAGAACTGATGAATTACTATATTCGTCTCCTATATCTTCCTATCAAATAGTGGCAGGAAAATATATTGCTGCTGTAATTTTGTTTATGGTGCTTTTATTATTTACTGTCCAACATATGTTGTTTTTGTGTATATTTGGGAATCCAGATATAGGCCCAATAATTACAGGTTATTTAGGATTATTTTTAGTAGGACTTGCTTATCTTGCTATTGGTCTTTTTTGCTCTGCCCTTACTGATAATCAGATAATAGCTGCTATTGTTACTTTTGGTATTATTTGCTTTTTCTGGATGGTAGGATTGGCCCCTTACATAATCTCTGATATTGAAATTGCAAATATGTTAAAATACTTTTCTCTTCAAGAACATTTTCATACTTTTACAAAAGGCCTTATTGATTTGAAGGATATAGTTTATATTTTAAGTTTTATTTTTTTTAGCCTTTTTTTAACTCATCAGACTATTGAATCAAGACGGTGGAAATAAGGTAAAAATTATGGGATTAAAATTAGAATACGGAACCCGTATGGGCATATCTATTATTACTATATTTATTATATTAATATTTTTGAATATACTTTGCTCCCAGTTTGATAAAAGAGTTGATCTTACAAGACGAAGAATCTATACCTTATCCCCTCACACTATGAAGGTACTAAAGGAGCTTAGAAAAAAGATAAAGGGTAAGGTAAAGATGATAGCTTTTTTTGAAACAGGCTATCCTGATAGGGAAAAAATAGAAGATTTGCTAAGTTGTTATAAAATTGCAGCAGAGGGTCTTTTTGATATAAAGATAGTAGATCCTGATAAGAATCCCGGGCTTGCAAGAAAATATGGTTTAAGAGTGTATGGTGTAACAGTAGTGAAATATGATGATAAAATAATTAACGTACAAGGTGTGTCTGAAGAGAAATTAACAAATGCTCTTATAAAGATTATGGAAGAACAGGGTAAGGTTATATATTTTCTGCGAGGACATGGAGAAGGAAGTTTAGATGGATTGACAAAAGCAGATTATTTAAGTGCTGTAAAGGCATTAAAGAATGAGGGATATATTGTTAAAGTATTGAATTTATACAGAACAGGTTTCATACCTAAGGATTGCGCTGTTTTAGTTGTAGCTGGACCAAGGAAGGATTTGTTTAATAAGGAGATTCAGATAATAGATAATTATCTGAAGAATGGTGGTTCTGTGTTGTTTATGTTAGATCCTGGTCATTGTGATAATATGGTAAATTATTTTAAAAAATGGGGTATAAATTTAGGAAAGAACGAGATCGTAGATCCTGTATCTAAATTGTTTGGTGGTGATCTTACTATGCCTATTGTAACTCATTTTCAACAGCAACATGAAATTACAAAAGGTTTTAGTTTACCTGTTTTATTTTCAGGTGCCAGGACTGTGTCTGCCTTAAAATCTGATACTCTTAAAAAGAAAGGTATGAAAGTGGTAGAACTTGCTTATACAAATCCAAATTGTGGAGCGGAGGTAGATTTTAAAAGTGGTAGATTCATATATAATCCCGGAGTTGATCTTAAAGGTGTACTTCCTATTGCTGTAGCGGTTTCTTACAAAAAAACCAGACTTGTAGTAATTGGAGATTCTGATTTTGCTACAAACGCTGATATCAGATTTTCTGGTAATAGAGATTTTCTTGTGAATATTATAGATTGGCTTGCCAGAAAAGAAGAGCTTATTTCTATAAGACCTAAAGTGACTGAAGCTGGAAACTTAGTTGTTACTCAAAGAACAGGAAATATATATTTCTTTTTAAGTATGATTGTTTTGCCTTTTATTGTTGGAATAACAGGTTTTATTGTTTGGCTGAGAAGAAGGAGTCTTTAATGATAGTAGCAAGAAATCTGACGAAATATTTTGGCTCTTTTAGGGCAGTAGAGAATATATCTTTTACTGTTGAAAAAGGAGAAATTGTAGGTCTTATAGGTCCAAATGGTTCTGGCAAAACTACTATTATGAGAATACTAACCTGCTTTATGCCTCCAACAAGGGGTACTGCCAGTATCGGAGGTTATGATGTAGTAAAAGATTCTCTTGTAGTTAGAAAATATATTGGATATTTCCCAGAAGGTGCTCCTTTATATTCTAATCTTCCTGTGAAAACTTATTTGAAATTTGTTGCAGAAGTTAAAGGTGTAGCTACTAATTTGATAAAAAAGAACGTGCAAAAAGTTATGGAAATATGCTCTATAACGCATGTATCAAATAGATATATAGAATATCTCTCTAAGGGTTATAGACAAAGGGTTTGTCTTGCTCAAGCAATTATAAACGATCCTCCTGTGCTAATATTAGATGAACCTACTGTGGGACTTGATCCAAAGCAGGTGGTAGAAGTGAGAAGTCTTATAAAAAAACTTTCTGGAAAGAGGACTGTTATTCTTAGCTCTCATATACTTTCTGAAATAAGCGCTATATGTGATAAAATTATTATTATAAATAAGGGAAACATTATAGCTCAAGATACTATATCAAATCTTTCTAAAATTGCTCAGAAGGAAGGTCAATTAATATTAAAGGTTAGAAATATTCCTGAAAATGGAATAGAAAATTTGTGTGATGAACTTAGTTTAGATATCATATCTAAAGAATATAAAATGGAAAATGGAAAACAGATATATAAATATGCTATATCAGCTGATGATGATATAAGATATGTAATATCCAATAAAATTATAACAAATGGATGGGAACTTCTTGAAATATATTTTAAAGGCATAACTCTTGAAGATATTTATCTTAAATTAATTTCGGAGTAGAATAATGAGGAATTTTTGGTCTTTATTTAAAAAAGAATTTTATATTTATATAAATTCTTTTATATTATATGCAGTAATAACAATTTTTCTTCTTCTTTCTGGATATTTCTTTTTTACAGCAACTGTCCGTTTTGATACTTTTTTAATAGATGAGGGGGTCAGTATTACAGAGGGATTATTTAGGCAATTTTTCTTGGATATGGTTCATGTGGTGTGTTTAACTGTGCCGCTTCTTACTATGAGGCTTTTTTCAGAGGAAAAAAAGACAGGAACAATTGAGTTAATTCTCACTTATCCTATAAGAGATATGGAAATAATTTTGGCAAAATATAGCGTATGTCTTGCTATTTTCCTTTTAATGTTATGCATTACAGGGATATATCCATTTCTTATATCTCATATATGGAGGCTTAATATTGCTGCCATATTATCTGGTTATCTGGGGATATTTTTGATAGGGTGCGCATTTATTTCCATAGGTCTTTTAGTTTCTTCTTTTACAAAGGATCAAATAGTTGCAGCAATGGTAACTTTTGGTATTTGTTTATTATTTCTTACTATAGCGTTTAATGCGGGATGGGCAGGCTTTACAGGCCAAAAGATTTTGGTTCATCTTTCTTTTTTAGAACATGTAAACAAATTTGGTAAAGGTGTGATTGAGAGTGGTTCAATTGCTCATTGTGTAATTTTCACTATATGTTTCATACTATTTACCAAAGAATCTTTAAAATCCAGATATTGGCGAGGACTAAAATAAATGTTTAAAAAGGAAGTAGTATTTCTTATATGTAGAATACTGTTGATTCTATTGATAGCTATTTTCTTGGATTATTTTTTTGCAACTCATAATAAACGATTTAATTTAACAGGCAATTTAAAATATGAGCTTTCACAAAGAACAAAAAAAATTCTTCGTTCATTAAAAGGTGATGTAAATATAATATATTTTGGATCAAGAGAGAAACCCAAAACAGACTTGATAAGAAAGATGTTAACATTATATAGTAATTATTCGCATAAAATAAAATGGAGAGTGATTGATCCTGTAAGAAATCCAGATCTTGTGAAAAGGTATGGTCTGCCTTTTAAAGGAGAGGGTGCTATAGTAAATTATAAAGGGAAGTCAGAGAAGATAATTATATCTTCAGAGGCGGATCTTACGAATGCTATATTACGTCTTAGCACAAAAAAGTTGATTATTTATTTTCTCTTAAGAGATGGCGAATATAATCCTTTTGATCCAAATGGCATATGTACAAAGGTTATAGATATGTTAAAAGCTGAAAACTATGAGGTAAGGCCTTTATATTGGAATAAAAAAATATATATACCTAAGGATGCAGCCTTGCTTATAGATTGGAAACCCAAGAAAGAATTTTCTAATGAAGAAATAAACTGCTTAGAAGATTTTTTAAGAAAGGGTGGGAGACTTTTATTTATGATAGAGCCTTTTAGTGTATTGTCTTTGAATAAACTATTAAATAAATTTTGTGTTGTAATAAAAAACGATATTGTGGTAGATAGCTTTAGCAGGTTAATAGGGGGCGATATGTTTATGCCTGTTGTTACGCCTAATATGTTTGGTCATAGTTTGATTATGCGTTCTATTGGTTTGCCTGTTATATTACCAATGGCACGACCTATATATTTATTAAATTCTGCTAAAAATTCTAATTTATGTATTAATGTAATATTGAAATCAAATCCAAAAAGTTGGACTATTTCAAGGGAGAGGTATAAAAAATGGGATTTTGGGTATAATGGTAAAGGGCATAAAGGCCCTATTCCTTTAGGTGTTAGTTTAAAGGAAAAGGATAATAATGCAAAAATGATAGTAATTGGAGATGCAGATTTTGCCAATAATTCTTATATTAATTTTCCAGGTATGGATAACAGAGCATTATTCTTGAATTTAGTTGAATGGCTATGTAGAGGCGAGGCTTTTCTTGGGAGAAGACCTGAAATAAGAAAGTATAATTATAGATTTTTAGAAGAACATAGAATCAAAAGGCTTTTTTATTGGATAATGTTTATGCCAGCACTTGTGTTGGTTATAGGGATAGTGGTATACTTTAAAACAAAAAAAGCAAGAATATAAAAATAAAAGGAGGTCACAGAAATGAGAAAGTTGCATGTTTTATTAATGGTAGTGATGTTAGGGGCTTTGATATGGGGATTGAATGCGTATGCTCAACCTATGGAAGATATTACTTTTAATGGGGCTTTTAATGATGGATTAAAAGGTTGGAAGGTTACAAAAGATGGTCCAGGAGAGTTTACAATTAAGGTGGAAAAGCAAGGTAATAAGAACGTGCTTCATATAATAAGAAAAGGATCTCATAGAAAAAAAGGGTATGTATGTATTTCACAAGAATGGAATCCTCCTGCAAAAGGAGATTCTGTATATCTTGAAATTCAAGCAAGGATTAATTTTCAGCAGTTAAAAACAAGTGGAAGATGGAGTAAAAAAGATCCAAAATCTGCATGTTATCCTATACATCTTCTCATTTATTCGCCTGAAAAATGTATATATGATTGGGGCATAACCACAAGAGATAATCCTCCAGGATATCCTATGAACTATATTGTAAAACCTGATAAACAGTGGTTTTATTTTGATACTGTTCCTACACCTATTAAAGGTACAGGGGTAAAACGAGTGGAGATAAAATTTGAAGGTTATGATTTTGATGTAGAAGTTAATGCTGTTAAAACTTTTACCGCAAAACAGTTTTAAGTGTATAAACAAGGGGGATTAATTTCCCCCTTGTTTGAAAAAATTTATATTAGTGATGAAGAAAAAAACAATATTTTTGTTTGTAGTTGTAGCAATCATTTTAAGCTTTTTAGTTATAAATAATAAAGCACTTTTTAAACATAGTACTTCCATTTATACTGATGCGGTTTGTAATATATCTCTCCTTGGGCATATAAAGCTTATTCCAAAAATATTTAGTAATGAGATTTCTTTGTATACAAAAGGTAATTATGAGCCACTAAGTTTTTGCATACTATCTTTGATAAAATGTGTGTTAAAAGATAGATTTAATTATGAATCTTTACATGTATTCTTTGTTTTGGTTCATTTAATAAATACTTTAATTATTTTTCTAATAATAAAAGAATTTATAGATAATTTTCCATCTTTATTGATTTCTTTTATGTTTTTGATTCATCCGCTTTTTATAATTTCAATAAATGATCCTAATCAATTTTCTTTAATCGTTGGATTGTTTTTTTCTTTATTAAGCTTTTTATTTTATGTTTTTTATCTCAAAAAAGGGGGTAAAATCTGTTTTTTATATTCAATCCTTTTTTTTATATTTGCAATTCTTACTTCAATAATTGCTATTTTTATCCCTGTGTTTATAGGTATATTTCATCAGCTAAAATTTAAGTATAAAAAACTCTTAATAGGAATTTCTATATATCTAAGTCTTTTAATAACAATTTTAGCTGCTTTTGGAATAAATATATTTTTTCTATTTGTAGCATCATTATTATTTGTATTTATATTTATTATTAGCAGTGGTATAGGATCAAAAAATGATATTTTTGCCATTTTTTTACACTTATTACCCTTTTTGATATTAATAGGTGGTTGGTATGGCTTATCTCAATATATAGGAGTTAAACCAATTTTTCAATATCCGCTTTATCAAATAAAGTCTTCACACATATTAAAGCCTTTTAGTATATTTTATGTATGGAGATATTTATTTTCTAAACAATCTTTGTTTATATTTCTTATTGTTCCAGTCTTTTTAATTCCTTTTCTTTTAGGTAATGATAGGTGGCAATACATATTATTGGCTGTTTTAACAATTTTTTATATGATTTTTAGTGTAGATGTAACTTTTGCCTATAAAAATGATGTTTCTTACTGGAAAGAGATTGCTAAAAATGATAAACCTATTGCTATGTTAAATTTAGCTCAAGCCTATATAAATAATAAAAAATTCAATTATGCAAAGGATATTTTGTATACTTTAAAATATGAGGATACAAACCTACCTAATCTTGTTAAAGATACAATAAACCTCCTTTTGGGAAAGCTGTATTATAAGACAGGAAATATGAAAGTTGCTGCTTATTATTTTCTTCAAAGACCTGTTGCGGCTCTTCCTGGTGCAAGCAAGATTGCAAAGGGTAGACTTATTCCTATTGCTGATTTCTTTTTTGATTTAGGTTACTTAAGTTATGCAGAGAATTATTATGCAAGTGCTTTGGTTTTGGATCCATATGATGCAAAAATATTTAAGAATTTAGGTATAATTCTTACATATAAAAATTTTTTTAGAGCAGCTCTTAGATATTTAAATAAGGCATTAGAGCTTGAGCCGCGAGATTATGAGGCTCTATATTATGCACTATTTGATAGCAAAATCTTAAAAGATAAATCTAAATATTTATTATATAAAAGCAGATGGGATAATATGCATTTGCATATGAATATTGATTTCAAAGAGATATATGCAAAATTTGCATCTTTTAATAAGAGAAAGACAAGAAATATTTTGTCAGGTGATCCTGTAGTTTTGTTTTATTTTGGTCATACAAATAAAAAGTTTGTATATTCACTAAATAATAAAAGATATATATTTTGGGAGGTTCCTTTTGAGATAGGTAAATTTTTTTATAGAAAACATAAATATACTAAATCAGTAGGATGGCTTTATTATGCATATAAGTTAAGTAATGGAGCAGATGAAGTATCTAAGTATCTAAAAATGGCTCAGGAGATGAGCGCAATACCTACAAAAGAAGAATTAATGCGAGCGATTAAAGAGCAAGAAATGATAGAAAACAGGGGTAGAAGGTTTTAGAATAATGATAAAGACTGATATGAAATTAATTATCAAATATACATTATTGTTTATTTTGATATTAATTGCATATAATGCTGTCGCTTCTTTGACTATTATTAATAACTTAAAGAGAAATAAAAATATAAGTCCAAGTATATTTTACTCTGGAAATGTAATCCACAAAACAGATAAAAAACATATAATAATGCCTTTTGATCAAAGTAAATTACCCTCTATCTATAAGACTCCCTATCATGAAATATCAGAATATAAGCATCTGAAGATAATAAGACCTTATAATAGAGCATCTTTTCCTATAAATATTGCTCCTCCAGATATATTTTGGGATGACAATATAGATAATGTTTGGCTACTAAAAATAAGTATTCCAGGTTATGAGGATTCTCCTATATTAGTAGTTACTGATAAAAAAAGTTGGCGTCCAAATAGGAATTTGTGGGAAAAAATCAAAAAGGAAGGATTAAATAAATATGTTACTTTAGAAATAAGAGGATGTGTATGTAAAAATGGGAGAAGACTTGGTGATACCGTTTATGTGGATAAAATAAAATTTAGAATATCACCATATCCATTAGATAATATTATTGTTTATAGGCTTGTTTCACCACTTTTTCATCCTCAAAAAACACCTAATATTTATTATCGTTATGTAAGTTCTTTTAAAACAAGGATATTTTTGGAAGGAAAAAATATATATTGTACAAATTGCCATTTTTTCCCAAAGAGACCTGATATAAAACCTGAAGAGGAAAAATTAGCTATTGCTGTTAGGGATCAACTTCCATCCAGAAAGATATCAGGAAAGGCACGAAGAATTTTAGGAATTTATGATTTTTATAAAGGTACAGGAAAGACTTTTGGGATAAACTCTTTTTTTATGTCTTGGGCGCCTGATGGTAAAAAGGTAGCTGTTACTATGGGTAGAACGGTTAGTATAAGACCATGCATTACATTAGAGACTCAGCAATTTTTTGTCTTGGGATCAGATATTTATATAGTAGATGTGGATCATAATAAAGTGTGGCCTTTAGACGGAGCAAGTGATCCAAGTTATATGGAAAATTTTCCAACATGGTCGCCTGATGGAAAATACATAATATTTTGTCGAGCTAAGGAGCCTAAAAGGGGGGCTCTGGACACTATTAGATTCAATCTTTATAGGATTCCATATAATAATGGAAAAGGTGGAAAAGCGATTCCGATAAAAGGCGCATCTTTTAATGGTAAAAGTAATTATGCACCTCGCTATTCTCCTAATGGGAAATGGGTGGTATTCAATGAAGCAGACTCTGCTTCTTTGGTGGAGCCAACCTCGGATCTATGGATATTTCCTGCTGATCTTAGCTCTGCTCCAAGGAAATTGGAGTGCAATGTAGATTATGCGATGGATTCTTGGCATAGCTGGTCATTGAATAGCCGCTGGCTTTTGTTTGCAACCAAAAGAGATGATGGTATATTTGCGAGGATATATCTAACAGAGATAGATGATGCTGGTCATGCATCTCCACCTATAAGATTACCATTAAAAAATGTACCTATGATGTGTTTTAATGTTCCAGAGTTTCTTAGATATAATAAAAAAATAAACCATAAAAGACTTCTTAAAGAGATTACAAAGCCACCAGTTATTACTTATTAAATAATAAAGGGGGATTAAAATTATGGAAGAAAAAAAGGACTATCCAGAATACAGGGAAATGCTTTCTACAATTACTATTATCAAAAGAGTTCTCTTTTCGTTAGTATTTTTGGTTCTTCTTCTTAGTGTCTCTTTAAATTTATATCTTATATTTAGAAATAAAGATTTAAATGATGCTCTCAATTTTTATGTAGGCAGGGTTCAACAAATGGCTATGAGATATCAAGTAGAACAAAATCTATTTAGGGATCTTTTAAATTATGCAAAGGATAAACCAGACCTTCAGAAACTTCTTAAAAAATACAATATTACCCCAGAGCTATTGTCCGGTGGATCTAAAAGTAGGTAATATAAATTCTTTTATATGTATTTTTACTTCATCCTTTCCTTATAAGAGGGGTGTAATATCTGATATATTTAAAGATATATTTGATAGAATAAAGAAATACAGCATTGTTAAGCAAAATATTTTTTATCGCCATGATTCACATAAAAAAGAGCTTTTAGAATTTATAAATTTTTATTCAAAGGCCCATTTTTTTTCTACGACTTTTATATGTCAGCCTTTAGCTGATGGTATGGATATTGGTATTGAGATATGGGCTGCTCCTGTTCATAATATGAATCACACATCAGATATATGTGTCTTTGATTCTCATTTTGGTAGGTGGGGTTTTATTAGTGGAATAGAATCTGATAAGCATGCCTTATTTAATAGAAAGATAGATTTTGTTTTCAACAAAATGAATCATATATTAAAAAAATCAGGTTTTGAATTTAAGCATCTTATAAGAACATGGTATTATATTGGAGGTATCCTTAATAAAGAAGGTGATTATATCAGATATGAAATACTAAATAGAATCAGGAATAGTTTTTATACCTCTATATGGAATAACAATAGGAAAGAATATCCTGCGAGTACAGGAATAGGAATGAACAGTGATAATATAATATTAGATGGGATATGTTTAATTCCTAATAAGGATATAAAAATAATAAGATTAGAAAATCCACTTCAAAGAAGTGCTTTTTATTATGATATGCCTATTGAAAAAAGGCCAAGATTTTGCAGGGCAATATTTGTGGGAAATAAAAATTCTTGTATAGTTTTTGTGTCTGGTACAGCAAGTATCAGAGATTCTAATGTGGTATATCAAGATAGTATAAAAGAACAAACTTTGATTACTATAGAAAATATAAAAAATTTAATAAGTAGAGAAAATCTTAGGAAATATGGTATAGAAATTGATATATCTCTTAAAGATGTAAAAAATATTAGAGTGTATCTTAAAAAAGATTCAGATTATGAGATAG
The DNA here is from genome assembly GCA_964567535.1 of uncultured Desulfobacterales bacterium. GTDB lineage: Bacteria > Desulfobacterota > DSM-4660 > Desulfatiglandales > JALVZP01 > CAZMNC01. The sequence continues at coordinate 18,491 of CAZMNC010000087.1, forward strand.
TGAAAACCATATGTGAGGATTATTTTAAAGATATTCCTGCTCTTTATTTAGTTGCAGATATATGCCGCTCCTCTCTTTTAGTAGAGATAGAAGCAATTATAGAGGTAGGCTAATCTAATAAATTCAATATATCTTTTAATTCTTTTTTAATTTCTTCAATTACAGCTTTTCTTTTTCTTTCCTTTTTTCGTTTTAGGAGTCTCTTTTTTGCACCCTGTATAGTCATCTTTTCGTCATAGAGTAATCTTTTTATTTCTAATAATAGCTCAATATCTTTCCTTTGATATGTTCTATGTTTTGAATCTGCTCTTCTGGGTCTAAGTTGAGGAAATTCCTTTTCCCAATATCTAAGTACATAAGGCTCCACTCCGATTATTTTACTTGCCTCTCCTATACGGAAAAACTTTTTTTCTTTTGGTATAAAGGCCACTTATGCCTCCCTTAATTTTCCTCCTGTTTCTTTCATTATTTCCTTTATGATTTTATCATATATATTATCCACTTCTTTCTTTTCTAATGTTCCTTTCATCGATCTGAACCATATCCTAAAACCAAGTGCTTTTTCAGAAGGATTTATTTTTCCCCCTTCAAAAATATCAAATAAATATACGGATTCTACAATATTCCCCCCTGTTTTTTTGATTATTTCTTCTATTTTTTTGCTTTCCACCTCCTTTCTTACTAAAATAGAAATATCTCTATATACAGCCGGATACTTAGAAAAAGGCTTAAATTTTTTGGGTTCTATAAAGTAATAAAGTAGTTTTTCGATATCTAATTCCATTATATATACATCTTCTTCTATATCTATTTGACTTAATACTTTATGAGCTATTTTCCCTATGTGTCCCAATATATGCGAATTTGAGTAAATAGCAGCATATTCAGATTTATCATACCAAGAAGGCATATCTTTTATCTTTTTAACAGAGAATTCCTTAGAAGACAAACTTTTTAAAAGTGTTTCAGCAGCACCTTTTATATCAAAGAAATCTGCTTTTCTTTCAGAAGAAAACCAACTTTTTTGATTATATAGTCCACTAATTCCTGCTACTAATAAAAGTTTTTCTGTTATTTGAGTTTCTTTATTATTTTTATCTTTTATAAATATCTTTCCTAATTCAAAAAGTTTTAGATTGTATTCTCCATAATTAATATTATTTTTTATGGTTTCTAATATGCCTGGTACGAGAGATGTCCTCATAACAGATTGATCTATTGTTAGAGGATTCATAAGCTGAATAAAGTCTCCGGGAATACCAATTTTGGTAACATATTCTGGCGATATAAAACTATACGTAATAATTTCTGAGAAACCCATGCCTACCATTATATTCTTTATATTTTCTTCTATTTTTAATTCTTTGCTTTCTTTATATTCTGAAGGTCTTATATATGGAAGAGTAACAGGTATTCTTTCGTATCCATTTAGCCGTGCTATTTCTTCAAATAAATCTACCTCTCTGTTTATATCTGTTCTGAAAGAAGGTGGGATTACCTCTAAACAATTTTCATCTATGTCTTTGATTTGCATATAAAGTGCCTTAAGATATGATTTTATTTGTGATTTTTCTATTTTTGTACCTAAAAATCTATTAGCTTTATCTATATGAATCAATATGGGGATTGTTTTATATGGTTTAGGATAATTGTCTATTATACCCCTTGCCGCTTTTCCATCTGCAAGCTCTACCATAAATTTTATGGCTCGTTTTAAAGCTTTTGTAACTCCTTCTATATCCACTCCTCTTTCAAATCTATAAGATGCCTCTGTTGAAATACCTAATAACTTGCTCCCTCTTCTTATGGTAATAGGATCAAAAAATGCAGCTTCTAAAAGGACATTAGTTGTACCTTCAAATATCTCTGAATTTAATCCCCCCATTATACCTGCTAAAGCAACAGGTCTTTCTGCATCGCATATCAAAAGTATGTCATTTTTAAGTTCGTGAGTTTCTCCATCTAATGTGGTAAATCTTTCGCCTTCTTTTGCAGATCTTACCCTGATACTTGGACCTCTAAGTCTATTTAGATCAAATGCATGGAGAGGCTGTCCCATTTCAAGCATTACATAATTGGTTATATCTACAATATTATTGATTGCTCTTATTCCTGCCATATGAAGCCTATATCTCATCCAAAAAGGAGAAGGCTTGATAACAATATCTTGTATAATTCCAGCAGCATAACGTCTACATTTATCTGGTTCTTCAATTTCAATACTAGTTAGTTTATTTGCTTCAATTTGTGTTTCTTTATAAAATATATCTGGAATTCTAAGAACATTTCCTGTAATTGCTGAGACTTCTCTTGCAATTCCTAAAACAGAGGCACAATCTCCTCTATTAGGGGTAAGTTCTATATCTAATATCCAGTCTTCTAATGGTAAAATCGTATTTATGGGAGTTCCTGGTATTGAATTAGATGGAAGCTCCATGATGCCACTATGATCTTCTGTTAGACCCAGTTCATCTTCAGCAAGTAACACCCCTTTGGAAATTTCTCCTCTAATTTTTGCCTGCTTTATTATGCTACCATCAGGCAATTCAGTTTCTGGTAAAGCTGTAGGAACAATCATTCCTTCTTTTAAATTAGGTGCACCACAAACCACCGGTATTATCTGTTTACCTGTATCTACATCACATACATAAAGATGTTTTGAGTTCGCATGTTTTTTTATATTTATTACTTTGCCCGCAATTATCTGATTAAGCCCTTTACCTATAGGATAAAGATCTCCAACCTCAAGCCCTCTCAAGGTAAGTAATTCTGCCAGTTTTTCTGGCTCTACATCTATATCCACAAATTCTTGCAACCAATTAAAGCTTATTTTCATTAAAATTGCCTCAAAAATTTCATTTCATTTCTATAAAATAACTGGATATCTTCTATGCCATATTTTAACATAGCTATTCTTTCTATACCCATGCCAAATGCAAATCCTGTATATCTTTCCTGATCATATCCTACAAATTTATAAACTTCAGGATCTACCATTCCAGAGCCAAGAATTTCAAGCCAGCCTGTATAAGCACATGTTCTACACCCTCTACCTTTACATATAACACACTTTATATCTACTTCTGCACTTGGTTCTGTAAAAGGGAAAAAACTGGGTCTAAATCTTAATTTTATGTCTTCTCCAAACATTTTGTGAACAAACAAGGTAAGAATTCCTTTTAAATCTCCAAAAGTAATATTTTTATCTACTAAGAGACCTTCTACTTGATGAAACATAGGAGTATGAGATACATCTGAATCTCTTCTATATACTTTACCAGGTGCTATTATTGCGACAGGGGGTTTTTGGAGCTCCATAACTCTAACTTGTATAGGAGAGGTATGTGTCCTGAGTAAAAGATTTTCAGAAATATAAAATGTATCTTGCATATCCCTTGCTGGATGATCTTTGGGAATATTAAGAGCCTCAAAATTATAATAGTCCAGCTCTATTTCTGGTCCAGTTACAATTCTAAAACCCATATTTGCAAAGATTTCACAAACTTCTTTTATTACTATACTTATAGGATGTATATAACCTCTTAATGGACTTCTTCCGGGCAATGTTATATCAATAAAATTTGCTTTTTCACTATCCTGTTCCAATTTTTTCTTTAGTTCTTCATATTCATTTGTTATATCTGCTTTTAGTTGATTAGCAAGCTTTCCAATTTTAGGTCTTTCTTCTAACGGAAGTTTACCAATATTTTTCATTAAATTGGTTATTATTCCCTTTTTACCCAGATATTTTATACGAAATTGTTCAAGTCTATTAAGGTCAGAAATATCCTGCAATTCTTGCAAAGCTTTGCTTTTTAATTCTATCAAATCTTCTTTCATGCCTTATTTACCATACTTATTAGTTTAGAGAGCCCTTTTGGATCATTTACTGCCATATCTGCCAATACTTTTCTGTTTAATTCAATGCCAGCCTTTTTAAGCATTCCCATAAACTTACTATATGTAAGTCCAAATTGTCTTACTGCTGCATTTATACGCACTATCCAAAGACGCCTAAAATCTCTTTTTCTTACTTTTCTATCTCTGTAAGCATAAGCAAGTGCTCTTTTTACTGCTACATTAGCTGTTTTAAATTGCCTACTTAAGCCTCCTCTATAACCCTTGGCTAATTTTAATATTTTTTTTCTTCGCCTTCTTGCTTTAAAACCTCTCTTTACTCGCATACTTTATTCCTCCATTACGCATATGGTATTAGTCTTTTTACCTCTTTTACATTAGAATTATCTAAAACTCCAGGTCTTCTAAGTCTTCTTTTTCTTGTCCTTGTTTTTTTAGTGAGAAGATGACTTTTATATGCTTTATATCTTCTTATTTTTTTACCTGATCCTGTAATTCTAAACCTTTTTGCCGCAGATCTTTTGGTTTTTATTTTTGGCATGTTTCCTCCTTTTTTATTACTTTGGTGTTACTATCATAATTAATCTGTTGCTTGCTTCTCTAGAAGGCTGCTTTTCTACTGTACCTAATCCAGAAATTTCATCAGCTATTCTTTTTAATATCTCTAATCCTCTATCTATATGAACTACTTCTCTGCCTTTGAAAAATACTGTAACTTTTACTCTATCCCTTTTTTCTAAAAATTTTTTTATATTTTTTATTTTCACATTTAAGTCATGTTCATCAGTATTAGGTCTTAATTTGACTTCTTTCAACTGAGGTTGATGGTGTTTTTTCTTTGCATCATGTAATTTTTTAGTAGTTTGATATTTGAATTTTCCATAATCCATAATCCTACATACAGGAGGATTAGCATTTGGCGCAACTTCAACTAAATCAAGCCCTTCTTCTCTTGCAATTTTAAGAGCATGATCAAGGGAAAAAATCCCTAATTGTTTTCCTTCTTGGGATATTAATCTAACTTTATTAGCTTTTATTCTTTCATTAACCCTGGGTTCACTACTTTTTTCTATGGCTTTTTACCTCCTTTCTTGAATTTCTTTTTTTATACGATCAATTATAGATTCTATAGACATAAGGGGTAGGTTTTCGCCTGTTCTTAGACGTGCAGTTACCCCATTTTGCTCTATTTCTTTGTCTCCTACTATGAGCATATATGGAATTTTTTGAGTTTGAGCCTCTCTTATCTTATAACCCAACTTTTCATTCCTGAAGTCCCCTTTTACCCTAATCCCGTTTTCCTTGAGTATGTTTAATACCTTTTTTCCAAAGGATATATGTTTGTCTGTAATACTTATTACTATTGATTGTACAGGTGACAGCCATACTGGAAATGCTCCATTATAATGTTCAATCAAAATACCTATAAATCTTTCTATTGCACCTAATATAACCCTATGAATCATAGCCGGTCTATGTTTTTCTCCATCTTTTCCTACATAATAAAGATTAAATCTTTCTGGAAGTGTAAAATCACATTGTATTGTTGCACATTGCCATTTTCTTCCTAATATATCTTCTAATTTTACATCTATTTTTGGACCATAAAATGCCCCCTCGCCTTCATTTACATCATACAATAACCCTAAATCCTCCATAGCTTTTATAAGAGCATTTGTTGCTCTTTCCCAGTCTTCATCAGATCCTATTGATTTTTTAGGCCTTGTGCTTAATTCTAATTCAAACTGAAACCCGAAAACTCTCATTATATCATCCACAAATCTTAAGACACCTTTTATTTCATTATCTAATTGGTCTGGTGTACATATAATATGAGCATCATCCTGTGTGAATTCTCTAACTCTAAGTAATCCATGTAATACCCCAGATTTTTCATGCCTATGAACTGTGCCAAGCTCAAAGTATCTTTTTGGGAGGTCTCTATAGCTTCTTATCTTTGATGAATAGATAAACATATGTGCAAGGCAATTCATGGGTTTTATCCCATAAGATTGCTCATCAATTATAGTAAAATACATATTCTCTTTATAATTGTCAAAGTGCCCTGATTTTTTCCACAGATCTGTTTTTAGTAATTCAGGCCCTTTAACAAGTTCATATCCTCTTTTTAAATGTTCTTCTATCTCAAAACTTTCTAAAATATATCTCAACATTGCTCCATTAGGATGCCATACTATGAGACCAGCTCCTATTTCTTCATGCATACTGAATAACCCAAGTTTTGGACCTAATACTACATGATTTCTCTTCTTTGCCTCTTCTAATTTGTCAAGGTGTTGTTTAAGAGCTTTTTTATCAGGAAATGCTGTTCCATATATCCTGCTGAGCATGGGGTTATTTTCATCACCCCTCCAATATGCTCCAGCTACATGAGTTAAGGAGAATGCTTTTATTATGCCTGTAGATGGAATATGAGGTCCTCTACATAAATCTGTAAATTCTCCTTGAGTATATATAGATACAGTATCTTCAGAAATCTCTTTTAGTATTTCCACTTTATATGTTTCACCTTGAGATTCAAATAGTTTTATTGCTTCTTTTTTGCTTATCTCTTTTCTTATAAATAGATAATCTTCTTGTATTATCTTTTCCATTTCTTTATGAATTTCAGGTAAATCATCTTCTTTAAAAGGCCTCTTATAGTCAAAGTCATAATAAAAACCATCTTTAATAGCAGGTCCTATAGCAATTTTTGTTTCAGGAAAAAGTCTTTTTACTGCCTGAGCCATGACATGAGCTACACTATGCCTTAGTATTTGGGTACCCTCTTCCGAGTCTATATATACAGGCTCTAATTCTAAATCTTTTTCTATTATATACGACAGATCTTTTAATTCCTTGTCTATTTTTACGGCTACAATTTTATTTAAGTTCTTAGTATTTAGTTGCTTTAGTGCCTCATAAGCAGATATTGGCTTAAAAAAATCTCTTTTTATTCCATATATTGTTTTTACACTTATACTCATTTTAATCTCCTACATATTGAACGGATTATTATTTAAATGATAATCTGCTTTTATGCAACAATATTTTTTTGATTATATTTTATTTCACCACCGGTAATAATACTGTTAATAATTTCGATACCTTCTCTCACTATGGTATTACTCCATAATATAGAAGAACATATATGCACATTTTTATCTATAATACAGTTATCTCCTATTATTGCCCAATTTGAAATTTGGGTTTTAGGATGGATAACACAATTTTTTCCAGTAAATATTCTTTTTCCTTTTAGTGCCTCTTTATTTGCCATAAAATAGTCATATATTGTTCCAATATCTCTCCAATAATGATTAGAAGATACATATGCTCCTATTGGAAGGCCTTTTTTTATCACATGCCTATAAAAATCTATAATATCAAATTTGCATTTAGGCATATAATCTAATAAAACAGAATTAATTATATGTATACCTGTAAAACTGAAAGCATTAGCAGAACTTTTTTCCTTTATCTCTTTTATATAAAAATCTTTGTCTATCAGAATTTGTCTAAATCTTGGATAATGATGCACTATCATAGTAGCCAAAAAGTTCTTGTTTATGTGCCAATCATATGCGTCTTTTAGATTTATGTTTGTTATTATATCTGAGTTTAATAAAAAAAAATTATCGGTATTTAATAAACTTTCAGCATTTTTTAAGGCACCACCTGTGCCTAATATATCAGGTTCGAATATAATATTTATTGGGATCGGGAAATCAATAGAATTCATATAATTTTCTATATCATTATGTTTATAATGAGTATTAATTATTATCTCGTTTACACCACTTGATATTAAAAGTTCAATAGAATAGTTTATTATTGGTATATTTAGTATAGGTACTAAAGGCTTTGGTTTTTTATATGTTAAAGGTCTTAATCTTATCCCAAATCCTGCCGCAAGCACCATGCCTTTCATGCTTAAGATCCTGTTTGCCTATTATTTATTTTATGTATAATAATAATTAACAATTATTTTTGGTAATTCCTCAATTACATCCACCTCTAATAGCTTGCATTATTTATATTATCAAATAATTTCTGATCTCTGTAGTTATATCTAAACTCAAGCTCTTTAAGATAGTAAGGAAATTATACTGCTCCCCTGGAAAGTGGGACATGATATAAGTTTAGGGAATTTAACTAAAGGAGGGGGAGTATGAAGAACAGGAAATTTGATCCAGAGACAAAAGAAGTTATAGTACTTGAGGGACTTAAAGGAGACATCACAGTGGCAGAATTATGCAGGAAATACAAGATAAATGAGACCATATATTACAGATAGCGTAATAAGTTTTTAGAAGGAGGAAGGAAAGCCTTTTTCTTTAACCATCTTCTTTCTTTGCTTATGCATTTTTTAGCACATGAGACAAAAAATCTCCTTTCACCTGAAGTTTGACCTATTTTTTGTATGTATCTCCTTTTATAGCCTCAAGGACTACTGTTGCTTTGATTTGGCTGTGTACTTTTTGTTCATTGGACTCCCCTCCTTATTTTAGTTGTTAAATATTTTATGTGGGACAAAAATTGGAGGATCAGTTTATATAATAGATATTTAAACAATTTCATTCTGTCATACTTATTGATAGTTCTATAAAAATTTATTGATTTCTATAATAGTATATTTATATGTTAGAAACAAAAATCAGATTTTGTATTTTTTATTTAGGAAAAAAGGAGAGGATGAAATGGAAGGATTAATGATGACAAATTTTCCAACACTTAAACTTATAAAAAGGGGAAAGGTAAGGGATATATATGAAGTAGACGATTATTTGCTAATAGTTGCAACTGACCGTATATCTGCATTTGATGTGGTAATGAATGATCCTATTCCTGACAAGGGTAAAATTTTAAATCAAATGTCTCTTTTTTGGTTTCAATTATTAAAAGATATAGTTGATAATCATGTAATTAGTGGTGATGCTAAAAATTTTCCAGAAACATGTAAACCTTATCAAAAGGAATTAATAGATAGGAGTATGTTAGTAAAAAAAGCTATACCTCTTAAAATAGAATGTATAGTTAGAGGATATATAACTGGATCTGGTTGGAAAGAATATAAAGAAACTGGCAGTATATGTGGTATATCTCTTCCTCCCGGTTTAAAAGAAGCTGAACAGCTTCCTGAACCTATATTTACCCCTTCTACAAAAGCAGAAGATGGAATGCATGATGAAAATATTAGCTTTAAGGAAGCAGTAAATATAATTGGCGAGGAAATAGCTATTCAAGTAAAAGAACTTAGCATACAAATATATGAGTTTGGGAGAAATATTGCTGAAGATAGAGGTATTATAATTGCTGATACCAAATTAGAATTTGGTATTTGGCAAGATAAACTTATTTTAATAGATGAGGTTCTTACTCCAGATTCATCTAGGTTTTGGCCAATGGAAGAATATGAACCAGGAAAATCCCAGAGGAGTTTTGATAAACAATTTTTGAGAGATTATTTGGAATCTATTGGTTGGTCTAAAAATCCTCCTCCACCAAAATTGCCGCCGAATATAATAAAAAAGACAAGAGAAAGGTATTTAGAAGCATATGAAAGATTAACAGGAAAAAGATTGGAGGTTTAATCATGGCAAGACAAAAAGACATAATTTGTTTTATTGATGATTCCCCTTTTGAGCATGATCTTGTAAAAAATGAAATTTCACCCTTTGCCCCTGACATAGATTTTGTACAAGCATATACATTTGAAGAGGCACAAAATATATTACACGATAAGAATCCATCTCTATTTTTATTAGATTTATGGGGTCAAGATAATAGCGTAGCAAATCCATATATAATATCAAAGGATGATTTAAATAGGGAGATATCTCGTCTTCCATTGTTAGAGCAGGTATATGAAAACGTTGATAAGTTGGATTTTAACGGATATCTAAGAAAAATTTTTGCTATTGTGGATGGTTGGCGAAAAATCTTTGAATTAGTATGTTCCCATATTGGCCAAAACAGGAAATATGGGCTTAATAATCTTATGTTGGTTAGAAGATATTATCCTGGCGTTCCTGCTGTTATATATACCCGAAAGTCTCTTATTGAAGATGCTATAGCAGTTTTTAATGCCGGTGCAGATGGAATTTTTATAAAACCTACTGGTATAAATGATGAAGATACCAGACGTCTTACAAGAGAATTTGCACCTCAATTATTACTTGAATTAAAAAGAATTTATCTTAGAAAAAGAGCGATCTTGACAAAATAAAAAGGATGCTTAGTTTTTGAATAAGTTCGATATCATTAATTAGGAGTTGATAAATATGGAAGAATTGAAAGAGCAAGAAAAAGCTCAAATAGATAAGTCTATAAGTGAAAATGAATTTCGGGAAAGCAAAGACAAAGACAAGGATATTCCTATTGAAAAAATGAATAAAGAACAACTGGTTGATAGAATTAAACAAATGTCTGAGGAGATAAAAAAATATTTTGATCTTTATTTAAGATCTCAAGCTGAAATAGAGAATTTAAAAAAGAGATTCCAAAGGGAAAGAGAAGACTTTATAAAATTTGCTAATGAGGCTCTTATAAAAGAGCTTCTCAGTGTTATAGACAATTTAGAAAGGGCTTTAGTTCATTCCGAGGAACAGGATCAAAGTCCTGATTCATTAAAAGCACTAAAAGAAGGTGTAGGGCTTACTCTAAAAGGAATGAAAGATATCTTAAAGAAAGTAGGACTTGAAGAATTCGAAAGTTTAGGTAAAAAGTTTGATCCTAACTATCATTATGCAGTGGACCATAAACCTGATTCGTCTGTTGAACCCGGTATAGTAGTGCAAGAATTACAGAAAGGTTATATCCTTAATGGAAAGCTAATAAGACCTGCAATGGTGGTGGTAAGCAAAAAAGAAGAGAAAAAACAAGACTAAAGGAGGAAGAAAATGGCTAAAATAATAGGAATAGATCTGGGAACAACTAACTCATGTGTTGCTGTAATGCAGGGTGGTGAGCCTGTGGTTATTCCCAATCAAGAAGGAGGAAGAACTACTCCTTCTATGGTAGCTTTTACAGAAAGTGGAGAAATCTTGGTTGGGCAAACAGCTAAAAGGCAGGCTATTACCAATCCTGAGAATACTATATTTGCGATTAAAAGACTAATGGGTAGAAAGTATGATTCTTCAGAAGTTCAAAGGGATATAAAAATCCTTCCATATAAAATAATAAAAGCCCCTAATGGTGATGCCCATGTAGAAGTAAGAGGAAAAAGATATAGTCCGCCAGAGATATCAGCGATGATTTTAAGAAAATTGAAAGAAGCTGCTGAAGCCTACTTAGGGGATAAAGTTACAGATGCAGTTATTACAGTGCCTGCATATTTCAATGATAGTCAGAGACAGGCAACGAAAGATGCTGGTCGTATCGCGGGGTTAAATGTTAGAAGGATTATAAATGAACCTACCGCTGCTTCTCTTGCCTATGGTTTAGATAAGAAAGGTGAGCGTAAAATAGCAGTATTTGATTTAGGCGGTGGAACATTTGATATTTCTATACTTGAGGTAGGTGAAGGTGTGTTTGAAGTGAAAGCCACTAATGGTGATACTCATCTTGGTGGTGAAGATTTTGATATGCGTATTGTTAACTATATAGCAGACGAATTTATGAAAGAACAAGGTATAGATTTAAGAAAAGATCGCATGGCTCTTCAGAGATTAAAAGAAGCGGCGGAAAAGGCTAAAATGGAACTTTCAAGTGTTTTAGAGACAGAAATTAATTTGCCTTTTATAACAGCAGATGCAAGTGGCCCAAAACATCTTAATATGAAGCTTACCAGAGCTAAATTTGAATCACTGGTTGAAGATCTTATTGAAAAAGTTGTGGGACCATGTCAGTTAGCTTTGAAGGATGCTGGTTTTACACCAAAAGATATAGATGAAGTGATATTAGTAGGTGGAATGACCAGAATGCCTCGTATTCAGGAAAAGGTTAAAGAGATATTTGGAAGGGAGCCTCATAAAGGAGTAAATCCAGATGAGGTGGTAGCAATTGGTGCTGCAATTCAAGCTGGTGTCCTTTCTGGTGAGGTAAAAGATGTATTGCTTTTAGATGTTACCCCATTATCTTTGGGTATCGAGACATTAGGAGGTGTTTTTACAAAGTTGATAGAAAGAAATACCACGATTCCTACAAGAAAAAGTCAGATATTTTCTACTGCTGCTGATAATCAAACAGCTGTTGAGATTCATGTTCTTCAGGGTGAGAGGCCTATGGCCAAAGATAATGTTTCTCTTGGAAGATTTCAACTCGTAGGTATTCCTCCGGCTCCAAGAGGTGTGCCACAGATAGAAGTCACTTTTGACATAGATGCTGATGGGATCCTGCATGTTTCTGCTAAAGATTTAGGTACAGGCAAAGAACAATCTATTAAAATTACAGCATCAAGTGGTCTTAGTGAAGAGGAGATACAAAAGATAATAAGAGAAGCAGAACTCCATGCAGAAGAAGATAAGAAGAAAAAAGAACTTATAGAAGTAAGAAATAATGCTGACTCGTTGATATATACAACTGAAAAATCATTAAAAGAAGTAGGTGATAAAATTGATGAAACCACAAAGACAGAAATTAATAGAGCTATTGAAGAACTTAAGAAGGCAATGGAAGGTGAAGATGTAGAGGATATAAGAAGAAAAACTGATGCTCTTACTCAGGCTTCTCATAAACTTGCAGAGATGATGTATGCAAAGGCTACCTCTCAGCAGCAGGCAGCAGGAGGTAGTAGTGGAAATTCTTCAGAGAGTGGTCAATCGGGAGGCGATGATGTAGTAGATGCAGATTATGAAGAAGTGAAATAAATTTACATTCTAATCTTTGATTCTGTCTTTTCAGGATGTTTTTCAAGATGTTTAAATCTTCCGATTGCAGCTTCAGCTAATTTTTCAATAAGGTGTGGAAGGTCAGATTCCTTCCACACCTCTTGTATTTTAGAACCCAATCTTTCTGAAATTTGAAAATAGGGAGGGAGATCAGGGATGAGAAAAATGTCATTCTCTTCGATATCAATGTCTTGGTCTAATATGTTTTCTAAAAGCTCTCTTACACTATAAAAAAAGAATTTTTTTACATCCACTGTAGATTCTGCATTATTCATATTTTCTCTAAACTTGGGAAGCACTTTATTTAAATTTTTGGTAAAAGATAATCTTTTTGTCATGAAGGACTCCTTTTATATTATTTTATTAGCAATTAATTTTTTATATACAAAGGCTTCCTTAATAATTTTTATTACGCCCTCCAAATTGATGTTATTAGTATTTATTATAAGATCATAATTTAAAGGTAAAGAAATATCTGCATGAAAATATTTTCTCACAAATGCTCGTCTATCTGATTCTGTTCTAATTATTCTTTTTCTTGCCTCTTCAAAAGATACTCCAAATTGTTTTGCTACATTTTTTATCCTTACTTCTAATGGTGATATAATTCTTATTTTAAGAGTTCTTTTTGATGGTAAGATAAAATTTGCACCTCTCCCCACTATAACAGCTTTTCCATACTTTCCAATAGTTCCTATAACCTTCATAAGATGCTGTAGAAATTGATCTGGCCATAAATGTTGTCTGCTTATTAATGCAGAAACCCATTCTTCTATAAGAGAAAGTCCTTTTTCATCTAAGCTTTCTAAAAGCATATTACTTATTTTACTATTTTTGGCGATTTCTATAATTATCTCTTTATGAAAGAAGTCCAAGCTTTCTAATTCTGCAATTTTTTTACCAACTATACTTCCTCCACTCCCAGGCTCTCTTGAGATAGTAATAACAGGCCAATAGCCTTCTTTTTTTAAACTTTTCCTACTTATTTCCCATTTTCTGATTTGTTTATTTAATATTTGTTCCAATGTACTGGTAGACATCATTCTTTTAAAAAATATACCCTATTTTTTTATAAAATAACAAGAAAAATATAAGATTCTAAAATTGATTTTATATGTAAAGTTTGTTATTTTAACAAAGTAAAATAAGAAAATAATTAAGGTAAAGATATATGAAGCTTACCGAAAATGCAGAAGATATTCTTGAGGCTATATATATTATATCTAAACAAAAAAAGGTGGTTAGAGTTAAAGATATAGCAAGAAGTTTGAATTCTAATAATGCTTCAGTGGTAACTTATCTTAAGTCTCTATCGCAGAAGGGCTTAGTGAAACATGAACATTATGGATATGTGGAACTTACAAAAAAAGGCAAGCATATTGCTGAGGATATGTATAGAAGACATCAATTATTATATGAATTTTTTCGTGAGACATTAGGTTTGCCTATCCATATTGCAGAAAAAGATGCATGCAGGATTGAACACTATCTTTCAGAAGAAGGGCTTGATCGCATTTTAAAATTTATTCAATTTATAAAACAGTGTCCTAATGGATCTCCTGTTTGGTTGACTAATTTTCATTACTTTTTGAAATATAATTCTTATCCAGATAGATGTGCAACGAAAAGAAAAACTTTAATTCCTCTTTCTAAAGCAGAAAATATACAAGAGGCTATAATAATTAAAATCTCTGGCTCTATGGAAATTAGAGAGAGTTTATTAAAAAAAGGCTTTATTCCAGGTGCTAATATAAAAATCTTAAATAAAAATGACAATATAATCTCAGTTCAATTGGAAGACAGAAACATAAAACTCCCCTTAGAACTTTCTGAAAAGATTTTTATTTCTGCTTCCAACTAATATCCTTAGAATCTTACTACATATAAAAAATAGTTGACAGGATTTATTTGTAGTGATATTAAATTTTTTAACTTTATTAACTAACTTAGTTAAAGGATATAACAATGCTATTATCTTTATTAAAGCCTAAGCAAAAGGGGAAAATTAAGAATATAAAAGATAAGGTGGGGCTAAAAGAGCGTTTTATGAGGATGGGTCTTATTCCTGGTGAAATAATAGAGATTGTTAGGGTTGCCCCTTTAGGTGATCCTGTTGAAATTTTAGTTAAAGGTTATCATCTTTCTCTTAGGAAGAAGGAGGCAGAATGTATCGAAATAGAGAGCGATTGATCAGTGTTTGTCCTTTAAATTTTGTTGAAATAGGTAAAACTATAGAAGTTTATGAGATTCATGGCGGTATTGCTTTGCGCAGACGCCTTGCTCATATGGGTATATATCCTGGGGTTCGAATGAAGGTTTTGCTGAATAAAGGTATAGGTTCTGTAATGGTTGCTATAAATGAAAAGCGTATAGGGTTTGGCTTTGGGATGTGTAACAAAATTATAGTAAGGGTTTTGGACTAAGGGAGGGATCTTTAAAAATGAATGAATTAATAATTAGTATTTGTGGAAATCCAAATAGTGGTAAGAGTACCCTTTTTAATGCTCTTACAGGATCTAATCAAAAAACAGGAAATTGGCCAGGAGTTACAGTGGAACGAAAGGAAGGGTTATTTAATTGTAATGGAAAAGAAATAAAGATTATAGATTTGCCTGGAAGTTATAGTCTTAGTGCTTACTCTGTGGATGAACAAATTACAAGAGATTTTTTGCTGTCAGGAGAATCTGATCTGAACATAATTGTGATTGATTCAATAAATTTGGATCGTAATTTATATCTTGCCATAGAGCTTCTTGAAATACAATCAAACTGTGTGCTTGTATTGAATATGATGGATATGGTGAACAAGCTGGAAATAAAGATTGATGTAGAAAGGCTTTCAAAGATACTAAAAGTGCCAGTTATTCCTACTGTGGCAACTGCAAAGGAAGGTATAAATAAGTTGGTCCAGTTTTTATGTGAATATAAGAAAGAGCAGAGATTTCCTACGTTAGAAATAGACTATGGTCCTGTAGTAGAAAATGCGATATGTAAAGTCACAGAGATATTGGATAAGGCAATATCTTTTCAATATCATCTTCCATGCCGATGGATAGCTATAAAGATTTTTGAAGAAGATCACCAAGTAATATCTTGGATAAAAAAGATCTTATATAAAGATATCTTTGAAGAGCTTCAAAAAGAGATT
Source organism: uncultured Desulfobacterales bacterium (assembly GCA_964567535.1). Taxonomy (GTDB): domain Bacteria; phylum Desulfobacterota; class DSM-4660; order Desulfatiglandales; family JALVZP01; genus CAZMNC01. The sequence continues at coordinate 34,328 of CAZMNC010000087.1, forward strand.
TTTAGATTAAAAGACCATATAAAACAGGACTTGAAGAGCTATTTTATTGAAAAGAGATATGATTTTATATCAGAGCTAATAAAGAAGTGTGTTTTTAAGCCTAAAGAAGTATCAGAAAGGCTTAATCTTTCCGATAAGATAGATAAAATTATTCTTAATAAATGGCTGGGAATACCTCTTTTTCTTTTTTTTATGTGGATCATGTTTAAATTAACTTTTAGTATTGGAAATATTTTTAGTGATCAGATTGACCTGATATTTAGCACCTTAGCAAATTGGATAAAAAATTTTTTAGGAGAAGGATGGCTTTCTTCATTAATTAGTGATGGCATTATATCTGGAGTTGGATCTGTTTTAGTATTTTTACCTAACATAATGATTCTGTTTATAATAATAGGATTGTTAGAAGATTGTGGTTATATGGCGCGAGCAGCATTTGTTATGGATAGATTTATGCATATGCTGGGACTTCATGGAAAGTCTTTTATTCCTATGATACTTGGCTTTGGTTGTAATATACCCGGAGTAATGGCTTGTAGGACTCTTGAATCTGAAAAGGACAGGATTTTAACTATCATTATAAATCCTTTTATGTCATGTTCGGCACGTCTTCCTATATATATTCTTTTTGCAGGGACTTTTTTCTCTAAGCATGCTGGAACAGTAATATTTATGATTTATGTATTAGGAATTGGGATTGCCATTTTGACTGCAATTTTATTTAACAATATTTTTTTTAAAACAAAAGTTGCTCCTCTTATTATGGAGCTTCCTCCTTATCGGATACCCACTTTTAAAGGAATATTAATAAATATGTGGATGCGTTCTATTGCCTTTTTAAAAAAGGCAGGTACTATAATTTTTATAGGAGTGTGTTTAGTATGGTTTCTTTCATCAATGCCTCCTGGCATTGAATATGCAAGTTCTAATAGTTGGATAGGTTATATTGGAAATTTTTTCGCTCCTATATTCAAACCCGCAGGATTTGGGTTTTGGCAAGCAGCGGTAGCACTTATTTTTGGTATTCTTGCAAAAGAAATAGTGGTTGGAACATTGGGCACACTTTACGGAGTAAAAGAAACTTATTTAAATACTATTTTAACAAAATATTTCACTCAATTATCTGCCTTTTCTTTTATGATTATGAGTCTATTGTATATTCCATGTATTGCATCTATAGGTGTAATAAAAAGTGAAACTAATTCGTGGAAGTGGACAGTATTAGCTATATTTTGGAGTTTTTTTATTGGGTGGTCAACAGCGGTTATATTTTATCAGATTGCTATTAAATTTTTATGATTAATAATAAGCTTATTAATATTTAAATTTTGCCTCTTTTTAATGTCTAAAAACTCAAAATCGATATATTTTCAGAAATCTTTTATTTATCATACTATAATTTATACTATTATGATAACTATTTGTAAAAATTTCATAAATTTAAATATATTTTATTCTATAATAATCCGTATTCTTTTTGGTTGATTTTAGTTTAGTCTTGACAACTAAATATTTTATAAAGTTCAATATATTAAGATAGTAACTTATTTTTAATTATAAATAATCTTGTAAAATGCTAACTTTATGGAGTTGTTATTTATAGTAAAAAAGGAATCTTGCTATTTTTTGTTATTACAATTTTTCTAAATCTAACTATGAAACCCATAGCCATATGTAAGGCATTTTTTTATTTTTATGAACAATTCACGTATAAATTTATACTTAAAGGGGAGTATGAATGTGTTTAGAATGTTTCATTTAAGAAGCAAGTATATATGTACATTAATAGTATTTATTTTCATAACTTTCTTTATTTCCCATAGTATTATTTGGGCTGAAAAAATTAAGCTAAAAAAAGCTACTTTTATTCCTCAATGGATTCCTCAAGCGCAGTTTGCAGGTTATTATATGGCCTTATACAAAGGTATATATAAAAAATATGGTATAGATCTTACTATAATAAATGGCGGGCCTGATAGGCCTTCTGATGTCTATCTTAAAGATAGAAAGGCAGATTTTGCAACCATGTGGCTATCTACTGCTATAATTTGGAGATCAAAAGGGCTTGAACTTGTAAATATAGCTCAGATAATACAAAAGTCTTCCCTGATGTTTGTAGCAAAAAAATCTTCTGGAATAAGATGTCCAAGAGATTTGAATGGAAAAAGAGTAGGTTTATGGGGACCTATGTTTCAAGTGCAACCAAAGGCATTTTTTAATAAATTCGGAATAAAAATAATACCTGTTAGGCAATCATATTCAGTAGATCCCTTTTTAAGGGGAGCTGTGGATGCAACTACTGCAATGTGGTACAACGAATATCATACTATATTGATGTCCGGTATTGATCCTAATGAGTTAACCACATTTTTCTTTTATAAGTATGGTTTAAATTTTCCCGAAGATGGTATATATGTTTTAGAAGATACCTTAAAAAGGCATCCTAAACTCTGTGAATCCTTTGTAAAAGCTTCTATTGAAGGCTGGATGTATGCCTTTTCTCATCCAAATGAAACAGTCAATGTAGTATTGGAAAATTTGTATAAAGCACACATTCCAGCTAATAGAGCACATCAAAGATGGATGTTAGACAGGATGAAGGATTTGATAATTCCAAAAGATATAGATAGAAAAATAGGTGTTCTAAATAAAAAAGATTATATTAGAGTTGCTAATATCTTAAAAAAGCAGGGCTTAATTTCTTATATTCCAAATTTTGATAAATTTTATTGCAATCTAATTAATAAGAATAGAATTTCTAAATAATTCTAATATGTTTAAAGGCTTAGCTTTAAGGTTTATAATTTATATTTTAAGTAGTGTTACATTGATATTTTTGGCCGTATATAGTTACAATTATAAATTTACTCGAAAGATTATCAAGAAAAACATAGAGACTAATGCGCAAAATCTTACTATCGCTATTGTAAATAGAATTGAAAGCGTTCTTAGGGGGGTAGAAAGAGTTCCTTTAAATTTTGCTATATTATTGCAAGACTTGCAGTATGTTAAAGATAAATCCATACTTTTTAGATGTCTTAAGTCCATTGTAAAAAACAATCCTGACATTTCAGGAATAATTATTGCATTTGAGCCTAATATATTTAAAAAAAATTCAAATAAATTTGCTGTGTGTTTCTATAAAAAAGGTAAACAAATTAAATTTGCATCCATTAAATATGAATATTTCTATCATGATTGGTATCAAATGCCTAAGATACTTAAGAGGCCTATCTGGTCTGAGCCTTATTATAGTGTTGGTGCTGGAAACATGTTAATGGCAACTTACTCGGTTCCTTTTTATGAAAGATATGGCAGCAAGAAGAGATTTGCAGGTATTGTAGCTGTAAATATATCTCTTGAGTGGCTCCAAAAAATAGTTTCATCCATAAAAATAGGCAAGACTGGTTACGGTTTTCTAATAAGTAAAGATGGCACCTTTGTTACTCATCCTAACACTAAACTGATAATGAATGAAACAATATTTACAGTTGCAGAAGAAAAACACAACAAAAAGTTAAGGCTGATTGGAAGAAGAATGATTAAAGGATATTCTGGTTTTGACACAGTAAAAAGTATTGTTACAGGTAAAGATTGCTGGTTATTTTATAAACCCTTACCATCAAGTGGATGGTCTTTGGGAGTTTTATTCCCTAAGGAAGAATTGCTTAGTGATATTATAAAATTAAATAAAATGGTGCTAATATGGGGTATTTTGGGGATTACATTAATATTTATTGTTATAATTTTTATATCTGAATCTATAACAAAGCCATTAAGACTCCTTTCTAAGGCTGTTGGAGAAATTGCTAAGGGTAACTTAGACATAAGTCTTCCTATTATTAAATCTAAAGATGAAGTTGGTAAACTGGCAAATTCATTCCGTTATATGCAGGAATCTCTAAAAATGTATATTAAAAATTTGACTGAGACTGTAGCAGCTAAGGAGAGAATAGAGAGTGAACTTAAGATTGCAAGGGATATCCAATTGGGTATATTGCCAAAAAAAGATTGTTCTTTTTTGGATAAAAAGGAAATTGATTTATATGCGTTTTTAGAACCTGCAAAAGAGGTAGGCGGCGATTTTTATGATTTTTTCTTTGTAGACAATGATAATTTGTGTTTTGTGATTGGAGATGTGTCAGGTAAAGGTGTCCCTGCTGCTATATTTATGTCTCTAATAAAAACCTTGGTAAAAGCTAAGGCAACTCAAGGTTTGAGTCCTGATAGAGTTTTAACAAGAGCGAATGATGATATCATATTAAATAATCCGTCATTTATGTTTGTTACCCTATTTATAGGGATATTAAATGTCAAAACCGGGAAGGTTGTGTATTCTAATGCAGGACATCCTCCTCCATATATTTTAAAAAGTAGTGGGTTATGTAATCCAATTCCAATGACAGGAGATATAGTGCTTGGTATCATGGAAGATGTTGTTTATAGCTCTAAAAGCTTGAGTTTAGATAAGGGTGATATGATATTTCTGTATACCGATGGAGTAACAGAGGCGATGAATATGAAAAGGGAGTTGTTTTCAGAGATAAGGTTAAAACAAGAGCTTGAAAATATAAAAGTTTTTCGTCCTCATAAGGTAATAGAAAATATAATAATGTGTGTTAGAAAATTTGCTGATGATTTTCCCCAATCAGATGATATAACTATGCTATGTATAGCATATAAAAATTCAGTTAAATAACAGTATGTTACTCTAGTAATAAAACAAAAGACTATGAAAGAGGTTAAGATGGATTATAAAGAACCAATTTCTCGCTTAATTGATATTACAAAAAAGATAGCTTTTGGTCATTATAAAGAGGCTCGGCATCTTTTTGACTTGACTAAGAAGGCTGATTATCCAAGAGATATAAATGCGCTTGCTGAGGCATTTGGTTTAATGTTAGTAAGAGTAGAAGCCAGAGAATTTCATTTAAAACAGACTATAGATCACCTAAAAAAGATTCAAGCAGAGCTCGAAATCGCAAAAGAAAAACTTACGAGGGAAAATATAGGCCTTAGACAGTCTATTTATGGACATTTTTTTCCTAAGAGGATTATAGGTCAAAGTAAAGCAATAATTAACATTGTAGAACAAGCTATTAGGCTATCAGATATGCCAGTAAATGTGCTAATTACCGGAGAAACAGGTACAGGAAAGGAACTTATAGCAAAAGTTCTTCATTATAATGGTATTCGTAGGGATAAGCCATTTATTGCTGTTAATTGCACAGCTATTCCGGATACCCTTTTTGAAAGTGAACTTTTTGGAATAGAAAAAGGAGTAGCAACTGGGGTTAATCGTCGGATTGGACGTATTGAACAAGCAAATGGAGGAACACTTTTCCTAGACGAGATAGGAGACATGCCTCCTATGAGTCAAGCAAAGATATTACGGGTTCTTGAAGAAAAGAAAGTTACCAGAGTTGGTGGTGATAAAGCTATTTCAGTAGATGTAAGGATAATAGCTGCTACTAATAAAGATTTAAAGAAAGAAGTCTTAGAAGGCCGTTTTAGAGAAGATTTATACTTTAGAATAAATGTAGTTCATATTCATATACCCCCATTAAGAGAAAGGAGAGATGATATAATTTTATTATTAAATAATTTTTTGAAAATTTATAGCCAAAAATATGGACGTAGCAATATGCGTTTTTCTGAAGATGCCTTAAAAATACTTAAAAAGTATCATTGGCCTGGCAATGTAAGAGAATTGGAAAATGAGGTGGAAAGACTTGTTGCGTTAGCACCACATGACGAAATTCGTCCTGAGGACATTTCTGAAGATATAATACAAGGTTTGCATTATAGTGATTTAAGCTTAAAATCTACTTCTAAGACCCCTTGTTCAATTGCAGAAATGGAGAAACGTCTTATTATAGATACCCTTAAGTATACTAATAATAATAAAACCGAAGCTGCCAAGATTCTTGGCATCACAAGGGAAGGCTTAAGAAAAAAGATGCATAGATATGGCATAAAATAGATTTGATCTTTATATGCTTTTTCAGTGAAAAATAAAGGCTTAAGCTTTAAGTATCTTTTGTATCAGATTTGTATTAGATATTGTATTAGATAAAAGCTGTTTGATTATATTTTAATATAGTTTGGTATACTTATTGCAATGTGTAATTATGTAAATATGTAAATAAGTATAAAGTGTTCCTTATAAGATATAAACTTTAATAAAAGAAAGGAGGGATAATATGAGAAGAATATTTTGTATTGTATTAACTGCATCATGTCTTTTGTTTGTAACAGAACTGGTTTCATATGCTTTTTGTGTATATAATAAAACAGATGCTGAAATAGTGGCAACTGAAAGCAAAGGTGGTAGAGGATTAAGTCGTTTTAAAGCAACAATTGAACCTGGAGAGAGATCATGTTGTAATTGGAAAAATAGAGATTGCAACAAAGAAGGAAAGAAAGATTCTATAGTAGAATTTGAAGTAGAATATATAATTCATTTAGGACAAGACAATGTTACATTTAAAACAATATGTAAAGATTTTCCTATAAAGGCAGGTGGTTGGTTAGAGGTAGTAGGAAAGGATCGACAATATCAATGCAAGGCCTATTATTAATTAAATATAATAACGATCATATTTAGAACCTATTTTTATAAAGATTCATATATTAGAGGAAATTAGAAATCAAGCTTTAGTTAATAAGATTTATGAATATGCTTGATTCAATAAAAAAAGCAAAAATGATTGTTTAATCAAAAAATCAACAG
>CAZMNC010000088.1:0-19950 GCA_964567535.1 uncultured Desulfobacterales bacterium
CAGAAGACGTTTCTATGGGTACCAGAAAAGTTCCATTTTCAAGGGAAATATATATTGAACAGGATGATTTTTTAGAAAAGCCTCCTAAAAAATTTTATAGATTAGCGCCGGGACGTGAGGTGAGACTTAGATATGCATATTATATCAAATGTGTGGATGTTGTTAAAAATACTGATGGTTCCATAAAAGAGCTTATATGTACTTATGATCCAAACACAAGAGGTGGATGGGCACCTGATGGTAGGAAGGTGAAAGCAACGCTTCATTGGGTTTCAGTGCCTCATTGTATAAAAGCAGAAGTCAGGCTATATGATAGGCTTTTTATCAAAGCAGATCCTACAGATGTGGAGGAAGGCAAAACCTTTTTGAACTATGTGAATCCTGATTCTCTTGTAATACTAAAATATTGTTGTTTAGAGCCAAGTTTGAAAGATGCAAGACCTGGTGATAGATTTCAATTTGAAAGATTGGGGTATTTTTGTGTTGATACAAAAGATACAAAAAGAGGAAGACTTGTATTTAATAGGATAGTTACCTTAAAGGATACTTGGGAGAAAGTAAAAAATAAGACTTAATAATAATTAAGTATAAGGAGAAGGACATGGCAAATGTAGTAATTGTTGGTACACAGTGGGGAGATGAGGGTAAAGGAAAAATTGTAGATTTTCTTACAGAAAAGGCTGATGTAGTTGTCAGATTTCAGGGTGGCAATAATGCAGGTCATACCCTACATGTAAGAGGAAAGACACTTATACTGCATTTAATTCCATCTGGAATATTATATACAGATAAGGTTTGTATGATAGGTAATGGAGTTGTTATAGATCCTAAGGTTCTTTTAGAAGAGATAGACAATTTAAAGAGCCGGTATATATCTGTAGGGCCAGATAGGCTTATTATAAGTGAAAAGGCTAATCTGATTATGCCTTATCATAAAGCTATTGATCTGGCAAGAGAGGCAGCAAAAGGCAAAAAAAAAATAGGAACAACAGGTAGGGGGATTGGTCCATGTTATGAGGATAAGATAGCAAGAAAAGGGATTAGGGTAATTGACCTTAAAGATCCCTCTATTCTAATAGAAAAAATAGAAGAAAATGTGAGAGAAAAAAATTTTTATTTAACCCAGTTTCTTAATGCTGAATCTCTGGATTCAAACTCTATACTTAAAGAATATTTAGATATGGCAGAAGTATTGCTTCCTTATATAGGAGATGTTTCTGTAGAGTTAGATAAAGCTATAAAACAGGGTAAGAAAGTGCTTTTTGAGGGTGCTCAAGGCACGCATCTTGATATAGATCATGGTACATATCCATTTGTAACTTCGTCTAATACAGTTGCTGGTAATGCCAGTTCTGGTACTGGTATAGGCCCCCAGCATTTACACCATGTGCTTGGAGTGGTTAAAGCATATACAACAAGAGTAGGATTTGGGCCATTTATAACAGAGCTTACAGATGAAATAGGGGAATATATTCAAAAAAGGGGGCAGGAGTTTGGTGCTACAACAGGACGTAGAAGAAGATGTGGATGGCTTGATCTTGTTATTGTAAATGACTCAAAAAGGATAAATGGTATCAATAGCTTAGCTATAACCAAGCTTGATGTACTTACAGGTCTTGAAAATCTTATGATATGTACTGGATATATGATGGATGGAAAATTAATTACTACAACACCTGCCAGTTTTAAAGATATGGCAAGATGTAAACCTGTATATGAGAAACTACCGGGCTGGGATTCAGATATATCAGGGGCACGAAAAATAGATCATCTTCCAGATTCTGCCAAAAAGTATATATCTTTTATAGAAGAAATAGTAGGTGTTCCTGTGTCTATTATATCCGTAGGTCCTTCCAGGGAACAGACAATTGTTACACAAGATATATTGTAGCTTTTTATGTAAATGCAACTTATTATCGTTTTTGTACTTGGATCCTAAAATTTACAGTTTATTAATAATTAATTATAAGATAGATGAATAATGGCATTTTTATACTATATTCTGGCAAAAATGCCATTATCATTGCTTCACTAATGTTCTGGCTTGATATTAGCCTGGTGGCTGTATAGTTAATATAATAAAAATAGGGCAAAAATGTCCCATTTAATAATAAAACTGTGCAGTTATTTGGAATGTGAGATGGAATATATCTTGCAGAAATAAAAATGTGGATTAATGTTAAAGAAAGGGGGAAGTGATGTGGCATTTATATCTGCCTATTGCTGGAAGTAGCGTTAATATTCTTTTAATTTTTGGAATGGGAGCGCTTGTAGGCTTACTATCAGGTATATTTGGTGTAGGAGGGGGGTTTCTAATGACTCCTTTGCTTATTATGATAGGTATCCCTCCGACTGTAGCAGCAGCCTCAGATTCAAATCAGATAGTGGGTGCTTCTACTTCTGGAACACTCGCCCATTATCGTATGGGAAATGTAGATTTTAAAATGGGTATTCTTCTTCTTATTGGAGGTGTTATAGGTGGAACGGTGGGGGTGGAAATTATAAAAATATTAAGAGAGATTGGCAATGCAGATTTTCTTATAAAGATTACTTATGTTCTTATGCTTGGATTTGTGGGTTCATATATGTTTATGGAAAGTCTTCAGTCTTTAAAGAAGAAGGAATCTTTTGAAGAATGGATAGAAAAAAAAGAAAAAGAAGAGGTTAGAGAGAAAGAGTCGCTGTATTCAAGGTTTGTAAAAAGCCTTCCATGGCAAGTTAATTTTGAAAAATCGGGTGTAAAGCTCTCTATACTTCTTCCTCTTATTTTAGGAACATTTGTAGGCATATTAGCAGCTATTATGGGAGTTGGTGGCGGATTTATAATGGTACCTGTTATGGTATATCTTTTAAGAATGCCCATGCACGTGGTGGTAGGCACAAGTCTTTTTCAGATATTATTTACATGTATTAATGTTACTATAATGCAGGCTCATACAAATCATACTGTAGATTTTATTCTTGCTTTATTATTGCTTCTTGGATCTACCATGGGTGCTCAAATAGGAGCAAGAGTGAGCAAAAAATTAAAGGCTGATCAGTTAAAGATTCTTCTTGCCTCTATAGTACTTTTGGTCATGATTAAAATGCTTCTAGGTCTTCTGTTACCACCGCATATAATGATCGCTTATAAAGGAGGTCATTAATGTTAAAAAGATATATCATTATATTATTGGTATTTATTATAGGATTATTCTGTATTTCAGATACAAATACATTTGCTTATATAAAAGTTAAATCTATTATCCCAAGTTCAGCAATAATAGGAACTACATATAATGGAGTTAAGATTAATATTAAAGGTGAGATTTCAAAAAATGAAGAATTAATTATAAAAGTCATTGGTCATAAAAGAGATACCCATTTTAAAAAGAAGGGGAAAATATGGGGAATATTGTGGATGAATATAGATGATGTCGTTTTTACTGATTTACCTTCTCTTTATTTAGTATATACAGGAGATATACCAGAATCTATGATAAAAAAAATGGGTTTTGCTTCTTTAAGAAAGGAAATAAATATTACGAGTTCTTTTAATGATAAAAATTTTTTGTTTAATGAGCTGATAAAATTAAAAAGAAAAGAAGGCCTTTATTGTGTTAGAAAAGATGCAATCAAATATAAAAAACTGGACAGTAAAAAAGAATTTGATTGTAGTGTATTCTTGCCTGCAAAGTTACTTCCTGGCACGTATCAAATAAAATTTATAGCAATAAAAAATGGAAAAATAGCCGAGAATATTACATTGCCTTTGCAAGCAAGACTTGAAGGATTGCCTAAATTGATTTCTTATCTTGCATTTCAGCATAGTACTATATATGGTATTATGGCTGTCTTAATAGCTATTATAGCGGGTTTGATTATGGGTATAATATTTAAAGGTGGTAAAGGTAGCCATTAGTATATTTAAGAAGTCCAAATGAATTCTAATATCATATCTAAATATTTTATATTTCCTATAAAGAGTTGGTTAAAGAGAAGAAGGCTTAGTTTTATAGAATTTTTTGAAATTTTCCAAAAAATTCTGGAGACAAATAATAATATTCTGGATTTAATGACAGATATGACAGATAAGTTAGATAATAAAGCCACAGATATAGATTTAGATTATATATATATATCATGTTTCAGAATATCTGATCTTGTTTATCATCTTATAGAGGACTTAAATCGTATCGCTCCATACAAATATTATGATTTGTATGATGTTTTTGAAAAGATTTACTCCAAGATAAAAGACGAATTAGATGAAAATATAGTTATACCTGAAAGCGATTATATTGTCTTTTATAGCGAAATAAATATGGATTTTATAGATATTGTTGGTGCAAAAAATGCCAATCTTGCAGAAATAAAAAAGTCTTTAAAAATAGATATTCCCCATGGTTTTGCCATTACTACAAGGGCTTTTAAAGAATATCTGGATTATAATCAAATATGGGAAAAAATAAGAGATATATGTAAAAAATGGGAAGAGGAATGGTTTAGTACCTCTGATGCTTCTTCTAAGATTCAACAACTTATATTAAATGGTGAACTTCCTCCTCCACTCATTAAGAAAATAAAAAAGGGTATTAAAAAATTGAAATCTTTATTAAACACCAACGAATTGTTTTTTGCTGTAAGAAGTAGTGCATGGGGGGAGGATAGTGAACAGCATACATTTGCTGGTCAATATTTAAGTCTACTAAATATACCGTCAGATAATATATTTAATGCCTATAAAGATGTTATTGCAAGTGTTTACTCAGCAAGGGCTATGGAATATAGAAGATTAAAAGGTTATAGGGAACATGAAGTAGCTATGGCAGTTGCATGTCAAGTTTTAGTTGATGCTGATGTAAGTGGAATTATGTATACTGTTGATCCACAAAATCCAGAGAACAATAATATGGCTATATCATCTACTTGGGGTTTAGGGGCTCCACTTGCTTCGGGATATGCTTCAGCAGATCAATTTATTGTATCGAGACAGCCTCCCCATCCAATAAAAGAGATGACCATTGTATACAAAGAAGGAAAATTAATTCCTAAAAAAGGGGGAGGGACAGAAATATGTCCTATTTTTGATAAATATAGACATGTAGCATCTCTAAACAATGAGCAATTGATGGAACTTGTTAAAATAGGCATTAAGATAGAGAATTATTTTAGGAAGCCTCAGGATATTGAATTTACTTATGATAAAAAAGGTAAGTTATATATTCTTCAAACAAGGCCTTTGATTATTGATCTAAATACCAATAACATTTCGTCTAATAATATAGTACCCCTTGCAAAAGGGGCTAAGATTATTATGTCAGGGAAAGGTTATATTGCTCAGAGAGGGATTGCTTTTGGTAAGGTTTTTATAATAAAAGATGAGAGAGATATGGAGTATTTTCCTAAGGGTGCAGTTCTTGTAGCAGAAAATGCGCTGCCCGATTTTGCAAAGATAATAAAAATGGCCAGCGCTGTAATAACAGATATTGGTTCACCTGTCGGACATATGGCAACTATAGTTAGAGAGTTTAGAGTGCCTTCCATTGTAAATACTGGGGTTGCTACTAAGATTTTAAAAAATGGCCAAGAGATAACAGTAGATGCAGAAAGAAATATTATATATGATGGAAAAATAGAAGGGCTTGCTTTTTATTCTTTGAAGGAAGAGCCAATAGGGAGTAAATATGAAAATCGTTTATTAAGAAGGGTTTTAAAAAATATCGTTCCTTTAAATCTTGTTAATCCAATGGATAGAATGTTCTCTCCAAAATATTGTAAGACTTTTCACGATATTACCAGATTTATTCATGAAAAAGCAGTTGAGGAAATTATTAATATAAGCCTTTATGTTCAAAATAGTAAATACCCTGCCAGACGACTGGATTTGTCTATCCCTATAGATTTAGTAATCGTAGATATAGGGGGTGGGATAAATACAGATGTTAAAGGGGATAAAATAAAACCAAATCATATTAAATCAGTTCCTATGAAAGCTTTTATAGATGGAATAACTACACCCGGCATATGGAGTACAGAGCCTGTGCCGGTTGATTTTGGTAGTTTTATGTCAAGTCTTACCAGAACATTTGCAGCTCCACTTGCAACTCCTGAATATGTAGGACAAAATCTGGCTGTTTTATCAGAAAATTATGTTAATATAAATCTTAGATTGGGCTATCATTTTAATTTAGTTGATTCTTATATAAGCGATAATGTAAATGCCAATTATATTTATTTTAGATTTGTGGGTGGTGCAACAGATATATCCAGAAGGTCAAGAAGAGCAAGATTAATTGGTGAGATACTTGAAAAACAAGGTTTTACTACAGAGCTAAGAGGTGATCTTGTAGTAGCAAGAACAGGCAGATTTGATACTGATGAAATGAAGTATAAACTCAAAATTGTAGGAATGCTTGTTGGTTTTACTAGACAGCTTGATGTAAAGATGGTTAGTGATCATCAAGTTAATAAATTTATTAACATATTTAATAGCATGGTAGAAGAGATATATAAATGAGAGCAGTAGTACAAAAGGTAAAAGAGGCAAGTGTAAAGGTAAAAGGAAATGTTATTGCTAAGGTTGGCAAAGGGATACTTATTTTGCTTGGAATAGCTACAGATGATTCAAAAAATGATTGTGAATATTTGGCGAATAAGATAGCTAATCTCAGAATATTTCCTGATGAGAATAGCTTGATGAATAAGTCATTGATTGATATAAATGGTTCTGTACTCGTGGTATCTCAATTTACATTACTTGGAGATTGTAGAAAAGGCAGAAGACCATCTTTTTCTAATGCTGCTTCTCCTGATATAGCAAAGCCATTATATGAACAATTTGTAGAAGTATTAAAAGAAAAGAAGATTCATGTAGAAACAGGTATATTTCAGGAGATGATGGAGGTATATTTAATTAATGATGGTCCTGTAACATTGATACTTGATAGCAAAAAAATATTTTGAGGCAGTTTTACGATGGGATTACTTAAGAGGTTTGTAAATAGGCTTTCCAAAACAAAGTCTAATATAACAGGGAGGCTTGACAAAGTATTTTTTGGGAGGAAAGAAATAACTGATGATCTTTTAGACGAGATAGAGGAAATACTTTTTACTTCTGATATAGGAGTAAGCACTTCTCAAGAACTAATAGATAGGGTAAGAGATACAGTAAGTAGAAAAGAGCTTAAAGAAGCTAAGTTTTTAAAACAAGCATTAAAGGATGAGATCTTAAAACTTTTGAGGCTTCCCCAAAAAAGAGAGATTATATGGCCAGAGAATGTTCCTTTAGTTATAATGATGGTGGGAGTAAATGGTGTTGGAAAAACTACTACTATGGGCAAAATAGCTTATGAAATGGTGAATGCAGGGAAAAGAACCATGTTTGTTGCTGCTGACACATTTAGGGCAGCTGCAATAGAGCAGTTAATAATATGGGCAGAGAGGTCAGGCGCAGAGATATTTAAAAAAGAAGAAGGAATAGATCCATCAGCTGTTGTTTTTGACGCATTAGAAGTAGCTAAAAATAAACTTTTTGATACAGTGTTAATAGATACCGCAGGAAGACTTCATACCAAAAAGAATCTTATGGATGAGTTAAAAAAGATCAAAAGGGTTTGTTCTAAAAAAATTATAGATGCTCCTCACGAAATATGGTTGGTTCTTGATGCCACAACAGGCCAAAATGCTATATCTCAAGCAAGGATGTTTAATGATTCTTTGGGAATAACCGGGATAATACTTACAAAGTTAGATGGCACAGCAAAAGGAGGGGTTATAGTAGGAATATCTCATCAGTTAAAAATACCTATTTTATATGTAGGCTTAGGAGAAGGAATTGAAGATCTTAAGCCTTTTGATCCAGAATGGTTTGTAGATGCAATATTTGACTAAAGAGCTCTCATCCATTCTGGACGTAAAGGTATTTTCCCTTTAATTGCTTTATCTATCATATCTAATGCCTCTTGCTTACCATGAGGATACCTAATCTTTAATGGTAAATAGTTAGAGGCATGGTTTGAAAAGAACATACCTCTGCTCAAATTTGTGTAATATACCATTTCCCTAAGTTCTAATAGAAGTTCCTCTTGAGATGGGATTTCAAATCTACCATGTATATAATCCTCATGAAGAGGTGTTCCTGGGATCAACATTAAAGTTAATGCACCTACATAGTCAGGATTCATTGCTGTCAGCAACTCTCCTGTTTTTCTCGCATGTATAAGAGATCTTTCTTTACCCCCTATACCTAAAAGGACAGTTACTGATAGCTTTATTCCAGCTTCCATGACCTTTTTCCCCATTTCTAACATGGTTTTAGAACTGACCCCTTTTCTTACTCTTTTTAGTACCACATCATCACCAGTTTCCACTCCCATATATACTATGCCAAGTTTTTTATCTTTTAGTTCTTTCAATTGTTCTAATGCCTTCATTTTAATACTTTTTGCATTGGCGTATATACCAATTCTTCTTACCCATGGTAGATACTCATTTATTTTATCAAGTATCCATACAAGCTTTTTTTGGGGAATAATAAGAGGATCTCCATCCATTAAAAAGACCTTATCTTGATTTCTCATATACTTAGAAGCAAATTTTATATCCTGTAATATTATATTTTCATCTTTTATAGTAAATCTTTTATCTTTGTAAGTTCCACAAAATGTACATTTATTGTGAGAACAACCAAGAGTTACCTGAAGTAATATACTAAAAGCTTCACTGGGTGGTCTTATTATTGTTCCTTCATAATGCATTCCCTGCATCTCCATGAAAATCCCCCTATTTTTTAGGTTTATTGTGTTTATATTTATTATATCAATTATTCGAAATTATATACACCTTTGTAAAGAGCTAAGAGAAATATTTGTTAAAAGTTTTTTAGATGGTTTGATAATAGATGCTCATCTTAATTGAAATTATCTTGAATTTTTCATATAACCAAATTTATAAATAAACTTTTAATAAGAAAGGGTATGGTATATGGATATAACAGAGTATGCAAAAGAGGTATTGAGAATAGAAGCTGAATCTATATTAGCCCTTATAAAAAGAATTGGACCTGAATTTGAAAAGGCAGTGAATATGATATTAAGTTCCCGTGGCAGAGTAATACTTACAGGTATGGGCAAATCTGGCCTTATAGGAAGAAAAATATCCGCAACTTTGAACAGTACAGGAACACCTTCTATATTTCTGCATCCTGCAGAGGCAATTCATGGTGATTTGGGAATGGTAACAATAGATGATATAGTAATTGCTATCTCTAATGGTGGAAGAACAGTTGAAATTAACAGGCTTTTGCCCATATTAAAAGATATTGGAGTAAAAATTATTGCATTCACAGGAGATATAAGTTCTCCTATGGCAAAAATGAGTGATATAGTAATAAATGTAGGGGTAGAAAGAGAAGCATGTCCTATGGGACTTGCTCCTACTGCAAGCACTACAGCTGCTCTTGCCATGGGAGATGCCCTTGCAGTAGCACTTATTCATTGCAGACGCTTTACAAAAGATGATTTTAAAAAGTTCCATCCAGGTGGAAGCCTTGGAGAACGACTATCCAGTAGAGTAAAGGATATAATGCTCACAGGTAATAGAGTTCCTATAGTATCTATTGGTTCTAATATAAAAGATGCATTGGAAGAAATAAATAAGAAAGGAATTGGTGCAACATTGGTCGTAGGAGAGGATCAAAGGCTTATAGGTATCATATGTGATGGAGATATAAGAAGAGCTATAGTCAGATATGGCGATATTCAAAATATGAAAGTAGAGGATATAATGACACCTTCTCCAAAAGTAGTTGATGAAGATCAAAGTGCTGGTGAAGCACTGTCATTAATGGAATTTTATGGAATAACTCATCTTGTTATACTTGATGAGAAAGGTGGGGTAAAAGGGATAATTCATCTTCATGATATATTAGGCAGAGAGGAGTTTAAGATAAATGCAGGAATATTTCCCACCAAAGGGTTTGATAGTTGATCTTATTACTCCTTTGAATGATGATTTGTCTTTTGCTAAGAATGATTTCTTGAACCATATTCAAAGGATAAGGCCATATGTGGATGGTATAATGATACTTAGCCCTGATACAGGAGAGGGTTTTGAATTTTCATCAGAAGAGAAAAAGGAGATAATTGGTACGTGTATAGAATATATTAAATCACAATTCCCTATATTTATATGTATTACTGGTGATACAGAAGAAGAAACCAAAGAAAACATGGTTGTATTTGATAGTATCTTGAAAAAGCTTTTATATGATAAAAGTAAGATAAATATATTCTGGGTGGATATACCATTATACTATCATAGTAATAGAGGATTACCAGATATGTATAAAACCTTATGTTCCCTCACTAATTATCCTTTATTAATCTATAATTATCCCGGTATAGTAGATAAAGTCAAAGGCCCTTTTAATAGGAGAAATATAAGAACATCTGTGTTAAAAGAGCTTTCTCTTATAGAACATATTGTTGGTCTTATATTCAAGGGGGATTTAAGAAGAGCATTAAATTATCAAAGTGCCATAAGAATACGTTCTAATTTTATACTCTATGATAGTGATGAAAATCTTTTTTTGAATTTTCCTAATAAGAATGGTTTGGTTTCTGTGAGTGCTAACTTGATTCCAAAAGTATGGAAAGAAATGCTTTATAAGAATAATGATGATTCTTCAAATCTTGAACATATATGGGATAAAGGAAACATGCTTGTTAAACTTTCCGACATCATCAAAGAAGCACCTTGTATAATTATTAAAGAGCTTTTGAATAGAGAAGGTCTTTTACATTCCAATCGTTGTCGTTTCAAAGGATCAATTAGCCAACAGACAATAGAAGAAGTAGAAAATATTATATCACATCTATAAATTTTTATATCTTGCAATAAAACCGACAGATAGTAAAATGCTTTAATTATTATAAAGGGGGTATAGTATGAAGAATCTGGTATTTAAAATATATCCCATAGGAATAATAAAGAAAAATGATATTAATAAAATAGTAATATATCCCGATTATAAACAAGCATTATTAATGTTAGATCATTTTTCTCATATCATTGTACTTTATTGGTTTCATAAAAATGATATTCCAGAAAAAAGAGATATTCTTAAGGTTCATCCGAAAAGGCACAAAGGTGCACCTTTGTCAGGTGTTTTTGCTACCTGTTCCCCTGTAAGACCAAACTTAATAGGGCTGAGTGTATGTGAAATCATATCTATAAAAGATAATATAATAGAAATATCAGATATAGATGCTTTTAATGATACACCTGTTATTGATATAAAGCCTTATATTCCCAGAAATCATATTATTGCTGAATCAAGGCTTAGGATTCCACAATGGATGAAATAGATAAAGAGCTTCAAGAAATAAAGGGTCAAATAGAGAGAGTGATTTTTATTAGTGAAGAGGATGGATTTACTATTGCAAAAGTCAAAGTGTTTGGTCAAAAGGATTTAATTACTGTTGTTGGTTATTTTATGTCTCTTAATCCTGGTGAAGTCTTGTATATGAAAGGAAAATGGGAAAAGCATCCCAAATATGGAAGCCAATTTAGAGTAATAAATTATAGAACTGCCATTCCAGCAACTGCCTATGGAATAGAAAAGTATTTAAGTTCTGGTCTTATCAAAGGTATTGGGCCAATAATGGCAAAAAAGATAGTAAAGATATTCGGTGAAGATACCCTTGATGTTATAGAAACAGATATAGAAAAACTTAAAAAAGTAGATGGTATAGGAGATAAGCGTATTTCAATGATAAAAAGGGCATGGCAGGATCAAAAAGAGATAAGAGAGGTAATGTTATTTTTGCAAGAACATGGGATTAGTCCCTCTTATGCTACACGCATCTATAAAAGATATAGGGATGAATCTATAAAAATAGTGAAAGAAAACCCGTATAGGTTAGCAATGGATATATTTGGTATAGGTTTTATAACTGCTGATAAAATTGCTGATAAACTTGGTTTTCCAAAAAATTCTGAGTTAAGAGCAATGTCAGGTATTTTGTATGTATTGCAGCAGGTAGCAGACGAGGGGCATGTTTATTATCCTTATGAAGAGCTTATAGAAAGATGTAAAAAGATTTTGGATATTTCTGCTGATATTATAAATAGTGCTCTTAATAAACTAGAAATTCAGGGGAAAATTATAAAAGAAGAAGATTCAGTTTATCTTTCTCAATTTTATATATGTGAGACTAATGTAGCAAAGAGATTGTTAAAATTAATGGAAACCCCAAAATCTATTAGGAGTATAGATGTAGAAAAAGCAATAGAGTGGATTCAAAAAAAAATTTCTATAAATCTTGCACAAAAGCAAAGAGAAGCTATTAAGACTATGAGCGAGAATAAGGTTATTATTATAACAGGAGGTCCTGGAACTGGTAAAACAACTGTTATAAATGCTATTATAAAAATTTTTTCTAAAATAGGGGCAAAAGTTCTTCTTGCCGCTCCTACGGGAAGAGCATCTAAAAGAATGACAGAAACAACTGGATATGAAGCTAAGACTATTCATAGGCTTTTGGAATATTGTCCTGAAAAGGGTGATTTTAAGAAAAATGAAAATTCTCCAATAAAATGCGACATATTAATTATAGATGAGGCTTCTATGATAGATATTGTTCTTATGCATCATTTATTAAAGGCAGTTCCTGTAAATGCGACTTTTGTACTTGTAGGAGATGTAAGTCAATTGCCATCTGTTGGCCCTGGTAGTGTTTTGAAAGATATAATTAACTGTGGTGTGTTTCCTGTTGTAGAACTAAATGAGATATTTAGGCAGGCCAGAGAAAGTTTGATAGTAGTTAATGCTCATAGAATAA
Organism: uncultured Desulfobacterales bacterium; assembly: GCA_964567535.1. Taxonomy (GTDB): domain Bacteria; phylum Desulfobacterota; class DSM-4660; order Desulfatiglandales; family JALVZP01; genus CAZMNC01. The sequence continues at coordinate 12,825 of CAZMNC010000088.1, forward strand.
ATATGGGGCAGTTCCCTATATTTAAATCTGATAAGAAAAAATCAGATTTTTACTTTATAGAAGAAGATGATCCAGAGAAGGGACTATCTGTAATATTAGACCTTGTAAGAAAAAGGATTCCAAATAGATTTGGTTTTGATCCCATAAATGATATTCAGGTTATAAGCCCTATGAATAAAGGGATTGTTGGAGCTGAAAATCTTAACGAGAAGCTTCAGCAGGTTTTAAATCCTTTAGGTCCAGGTATTATGAGAGGGACAAGAAGATTTAAACTAAATGATAAAGTAATGCAGATTAGAAATAACTATGAAAAAGGTGTTTTTAATGGGGATATAGGGAGAATCATTAAAATAGATCAAGAAAATCATGAAGTATTTGTATCTTTTGATGGTGAGATATTAAGTTATGATTATTCTGAATTAGACGAACTTGCTCTTGCGTATGCTATTTCAGTACATAAAGCTCAGGGATCTGAATATCCTGCTGTAGTAATTCCTATTTTTATCCAACATTATGTGTTGCTTCAAAGAAATCTAATATATACTGCTATAACAAGAGGCAAAAGACTCGTTGTGATTGTAGGAACAAAGAAGGCTTTTATTATAGGAATTAGAAATAATAAGATTCAAAGAAGATATACTAAGCTTGAGATAAGATTAGCCAATAAAAAAAGTTTTTGATTTGAAAGAGAACGTTTTTTTTGTTAGATAAGGAATGCAAAATTTAATAAGGGGTGTTGGTTATGGAAAAGGAAAATATTATCACGATTAATGGTCAGGAATATAGGTTTGAACCTGGGGAAACTATATTAGATGTGGCCTCCAGAAATGGCATCTATATACCCACCCTATGTTATCTTAAAGGAACGAGTCCTACTGGTGCATGTCGTATATGTGTTGTAGAAGTAGAAGGAGCAAGAAATCTTGTGGCATCATGTTCTACTCCTGCAAACGCTGGAATGGTGGTCAGGACAGATAGTCCAAAAGTAATAGAAGCCCGAAAATTGAATATAGAACTGCTTCTTGCTTCTGGAAATCATAATTGTCTTGCTCAGGATATTGATGGGGAAAGGTGGACAGATTTTCAAATAGATGTAATGAAGATAAAGGAACATAAAGATATTTGCCCTGCATATGGGGAATGTAAGCTCCAAGATCTTGCTATCCAATATAGAGTAAAGCCACGTTTTATTCCTTCTGAAACTCCATATTCTATTGAGGAAAACCCTTTCTTTATAAGAGATTTTTCCAGATGTATTTTGTGCGGCCGCTGTGTTCAGGCATGTAATGAAATCCAAGTGAACAATGCTATAAGTTTTGGATATAGAGGTTCTTTAGCAAAAGTGGTTGCAAAAGGAGATCGCCCGTTAATCGAATCTGATTGTGTTTTTTGTGGAGAATGTATGCAGGTATGTCCTGTGGGTGCCCTTATTCCCAAAAATATAATTATAAATAAAGTGCTTCCTAATGAGACCAAGAAAATTAGAACCACATGCTCTTATTGCGGTGTGGGATGTCAAATTTACTTACATGTGAAGGATAATAAAGTAGTAAAAGTAACAGGGGTGGAGGTTAATCCTAATAATGGTAGTCTATGTGTAAAGGGTAGATTTGGATATGAGTTTATCCACCATCCAGAGCGTTTAAAAAAGCCTCTTATAAAAGAAAATGGCAAATTTAAAGAAGTGAGTTGGGAAGATGCCTTTGATTTTGTAGCTAATAGACTAAATACAATAAAGGAAAAGTTTGGAGCTGACTCTATAGGTTTTTTTACCAGTGCAAGAGCAACTAATGAAGAGAACTATATTGCTCAAAAGTTTACAAGAGCAGCCATTGGTACTAACAATGTAGATCATTGTGCCCGTCTCTGACATTCTTCTACTGTGGCAGGTCTTGCCGCAGCATTTGGAAGTGGTGCAATGACAAATACCATTGCTGATTTAGAAAAGTCAGAAGTTATTCTTGTTACAGGTTCTAATACTACAGAGAATCATCCAGTAATTTCATCTTATATAAAAAGAGCTGTAAGTTTTAAAGGTGCAAAGCTGATAGTAGTTGATCCCAGAAAGATTCCTTTAACCAAATTTGCCTCAATATGGATGAGACAGAGGCTTGGAACAGATGTAGCATGGATAAATGGTATGATTCATGTGATTATAAAAGAGAATCTTTATGATAAAGAATATGTGGAAACCAGAACAACAGGATTTGAGGAACTTAAAAAGACAGTTGAAAAATATACACCAGAATATGTCGAAAAAATTACTGGTATTCCTGAGAATCAGATAATTGAAGCAGCAAGACTTTATGCGAATGCAAAAGCAGCATCAATTGTTTATGCTATGGGTATTACTCAGCATATAACAGGCACAGATAATGTTAAATCTCTGGCAAATTTAGCTATGCTATGTGGAAATGTAGGGATAGAAGGAGGTGGAGTGAATCCCTTACGTGGTCAAAATAATGTGCAGGGAGCATGTGATATGGGAGGGCTTCCTAATGTGTATTCAGGATACCAAAGAGTGGACAATCCAGAAATAAGAGAAAAAATGGAGAAAGCTTGGGGAGCTCCTCTTCCTGATAAACCAGGTCTTACTGTTACTGAAATGATGCAATTGGCACATGAAGGCAGAATCAAGGCTCTATATATAATGGGAGAGAATCCTATGGTATCTGATCCAGATATAAATCATGTTAAAGATGCCTTTGAAAATCTGGATTTATTAGTGGTTCAGGATATATTTATGACAGAAACAGCGCAGCTTGCAGATGTAGTTCTTCCATCTCTTTCTTTTGCTGAAAAAGAGGGTACCTTTACTAATACAGAAAGGAGGATTCAAAGGGTAAGGAGAGCTGTTTCTCCTCCGGGTGAAGCAAAAGAGGACTGGAAAATATTATGTGAGATCTCTACACGTATGGGATACACTATGAATTATGGGAGCGCTAAAGACATAATGAGAGAAATTGCAAGCGTTACACCATCATATTCTGGAATTACATATGAGAGAATAGAGCAAGAAGGTATTCATTGGCCTTGTCCATCACAAGATCATCCTGGAACGCCTATATTACATGTAGAAAAATTTGCAAGAGGAAAAGGAGTATTTCATGCTATAGAGTATATTCCACCTGCTGAGCTTCCTGATGACGATTATCCATTTTTCCTTACTACAGGTAGAATATTGTATCAGTATCACACAAGAAGCATGACAATGAGAACAAGACTTAACGCAATTAGTTCCGAGTGTTTTGTGGAAATTTCAAGAGAAGATGCCAAAAGTCTTGGTATAAAAGAAGATGATATTATAAAAGTTGCTTCTAAAAGAGGAGAGATAAAAGCAAAGGCCCTTATTACAGATACAGTGGAACAAGGAACAATTTTTATCCCGTTTCATTATGCAGATGCAGCTGCTAATGTATTGACCAATACTGCTCTTGATCCTGTGGCAAAGATACCAGAATATAAAGTATGTGCTGTTAGGATAGAGAAGGTATAGGAGGTATAAAATGACTCATGAAGAGCTTTTTAAAAAAAATCCTGATCTTGATTCAGAAATGATAAAAAAGATAGATGATATTATTGAACAAAATCGTAATAGGCCAGGTTGTCTTATCCCTGTGCTTACAAAATGTCAAGAAACTTTGGGATATATTCCGGTGGAATTGCAAGATTATCTTAGTGAGAAGTTGAATATACCCGGAAGCAATATATATGGAGTGGTGAGCTTTTATTCATTTTTTTCAATGATTCCAAAAGGTAGACATACTATAAAGATATGTGAAGGAACAGCATGTTATGTTCAAGGGAGTAACAGAATCCGTGATTTTATATGTTCAGAGTATGGGTTAGAGCCTGGTGGAACTACTGAAGACAGACGTTTTTCTCTACAAGTAGTTAGATGTCTTGGTGCATGCGGTCTTGCTCCTGTTATGGTTGTTGATGACGATACCTATGGAAGGTTGAGTGTTGATGATGTGAAAGGTATATTAGAAAAATATGAGTGACTATTAATATGACGTTATCTGAAATAGTAAAAAGTGAAACTTTTTAGGTGATACATCTGTATTCTATAAGTATTTGGTTATTTATCTTTTTACAGTATATGAGTATATGAAGGAATTATCTTTACATATACTTGATATTGCGGAAAACGGTATAGAAGCAGGTGCGCATATTGTGAAGATAATTATAAAGGAAAATTATAAAGAGAATTTATTAGAATTGATTATAAGAGATGATGGTAAGGGTATGGATTCTTATTTGTTAAATAAGGTTATTAACATGTTTTTCACAACAAAGAATTTAAAAAAAAGAGGACTTGGTCTTTCTTTATTAAAGAATGTGAGTGAGAATTGTGATGGAAAATTTTATATAAATTCTTTGCCAGGTAAAGGAACAGAGGTTCGAGCTACTTTTAAATTGGATCATATAGATCTTCCACCTTTAGGGAATATGTCTGCAACTATAATAGCCCTTATATTAAGAGATTCATTTGTTGATTTGATATATATGCATAAAGTAGATAAAAATATTTTTATTCTGGATACAAGAGAGATAAAAAGACAACTGGATAATTTTCCAATAAATAATCCAAAGATTGTTGAGCATATTGGAAATGAGATAAAAATAGGTTTAAATACAATAGGGGCAGGAAAATATATAGATACACGGAGGCTTGATCATGGTAAAGCTTACAATACAAGATCTTAAAAAAATAAAGGAGAAGATGCAAAAAGAAATATCCTTGCGAGAAGGCAAGGCAAAGATAAAGGTTATTGTTCATATGGGAACATGTGGTATTGCGGCTGGGGCAAGAGAATGTCTGGAAACACTTTTAGAAGAGCTTGCTCAGGTAGATAGACCTGATATTATTATTACTACAGCAGGATGTATAGGTATGTGCAATAGTGAACCTAATATTACAGTAGAAATAGAGGGACAACCCCCTGTTGTATATCAACATATGGATAAAAATAAAACAAGACAAGTTTTTAGACGTCATATTTTGAAAGGGGAAATTCAAACAGATTTTGTATTACCAAGAGGGTAATAAGGAGGTAAAAAATGTCAAAATATAGACTTCATCTTATGCTCTGTAGTGGAACAGGATGCCAAGCATCAGGTAGTGCCAAAGTAAAGGAGGCTTTAGAGCAGGAGCTTAAGAAAAATGGGCTTGATAAAGAAATTGCTATAATAGAGACAGGATGTAATGGGTTTTGTGCACAAGGACCTGTTATGGTTGTCCAACCAGATGGGGTTTTTTATCAAAAACTTGCACCAGAAGATATCCCATTTTTAGTAGAGGAGCATTTTTTAAAAGGCAGGCCTGTCAAAAAATTATTATATAAAAAGCCTGCTCCTGCTGAGACAATTCCTTACATGAATGAAATACCTTTTTTTTCCAAACAAATGCCTATTGTTCTTATGAATAGAGGTACTATAGATCCTGAAAACATTGATGAATATATTGCAAGAGATGGGTATATGGCTGCTGCTAAAGCACTTTTAGATATGAGTCCTGATCAAGTAATTGAGGAAATTAAAAAATCTGGCCTTAGAGGTAGAGGAGGAGCAGGATTTCCAACAGGTTTAAAGTGGGAATTTGCAAAAAATGCTTCTGGTGATGTTAAATACATAATATGCAATGCAGATGAGGGAGACCCTGGTGCATTTATGGATAGAAGTGTGCTTGAAGGAGATCCACATGCTGTTCTTGAAGGAATGATAATAGCAGCAAGGGCAATAGGAGCGAGTAAAGGTTTTATATATTGTAGAGCAGAATATCCCCTTGCTTTAAAAAGACTTGATATAGCTATATCTCAGGCAAGGAATTATGGGCTTTTAGGAGAAGATATATTGGGAAGTGGTTTTGATTTTGATATTGAAATATATCAAGGAGCAGGAGCTTTTGTGTGTGGTGAAGAAACAGCGCTTATGAGTTCTATTGAAGGGAAAAGAGGAAATCCCAGACCGCGACCTCCCTATCCAGCTCAAAGGGGACTTTGGGGAAAACCTACTGTTATCAATAATGTAGAGACTCTTGCTAATGTTCCCAAGATTATAATTAGGGGAGGAGATTGGTTTGCAAGTATTGGGACTGAAAAAAGTAAAGGAACAAAAGTATTTGCTCTTACAGGAGATGTAAATAATATAGGACTTGTAGAAGTGCCAATGGGCACTACACTTAGAACCATAATATTTGATATTGGAGGAGGTATACCAAAGAAACGCAAATTTAAGGCTGTACAACTTGGTGGGCCATCCGGTGGTTGTATTCCTGAGAAATATCTTGATACACCAGTAGATTATGAATCTATCACAGAATTGGGAGCTATTATGGGATCAGGCGGAATGATTGTGATGGATCATAGAACGTGTATGGTGGATATGGCAAAATTCTTTCTTCAATTTATACAAGATGAGTCATGTGGAAAATGCACTCCATGTAGAGAAGGAACAAAAAGGATGTTAGAAATTTTAGATAGAATTACACAGGGTAAAGGTGAGGCAGGTGATATAGAGCTTTTAGAGGAACTTTCATATATGATAAAAGATACTGCTCTTTGTGGTCTTGGACAAACTGGTCCAAATCCTGTTCTGTCTACATTAAGGCATTTTAGAGAAGAATATGAGGCACATATATTTGAAAAAAGGTGTCCCGCTAAGGTATGTAAGGCACTCATTCGTTTTGAAGTAGATGAAGAGAAGTGTAAAAAATGTGGCATTTGCTATAAAAATTGTCCCGCTGGAGCAATAGACTGGAAAAAGAAACAGCCTGCGTATATAGATAAAGAAAAATGTATAAAATGTATGACCTGTATAATGAATTGTCCCGCAGATGCTATATATTAATACCTGATAATTATGTGTTAAATGACAATATAAAATGACCAATCTTAAGCAGGTTGGTCATTTTTATTTGCTTGTATTGACTAAACACTAAAATTATAAAATTTTATAATATTCTTATAATATATGGTATTCAAAAATTTTTTGAATACATATATGTAGAATTTGTGGTTTTAGTAATAAATTATCTTGGAAACAACTTAAGGATTGCCAGTTTTGAGTAAAAGGCTCCTATGTGTCCTTTTTGTGTTTTTTGTAATGTTTTCTATATAAGAAC
>CAZMNC010000089.1:0-2500 GCA_964567535.1 uncultured Desulfobacterales bacterium
TATGGAGAAGATGTTATATCAAGAATAATATATGCGTGTAATAAGAATGGATTAGAAGAACTTCATAAAGTTATTATCAAAAACATAAACCAGCTAATAGATAAACTAATTGCAGAAAAGAATATATCAAATGATGATATAATTGCTATGGTAGCAGCTGGTAATACTACTATGAGCCATCTTTTGTTAGGATTAATGCCTTGTTCTATTAGACTTGAACCATATGTGCCTGTGGCAGATATATATCCACAAATATTCGCTAAAGAAATAGATGTTAATATTAATCCTGATGGTATTATTGAAACCTTGCCAAGTGTAGCATCATATGTAGGAGGAGATATAGTAGCAGGAGTTCTTGCTTGTGGTATTTCAGAAAGAGCTGAAATAACAGGTTTAATTGATATAGGAACAAACGGAGAAATTGCTATTGGAAATAATGAGTGGCTTGTATGTTGTTCCGCATCTGCTGGACCAGCCTTTGAAGGAGGAGGAACAAGATGTGGAATGAGAGCTACGAAAGGAGCTATAAATGAAATCACAATATCTGATGGAAAAATAAATTATAAAACTATAGGAAATGCGAAACCAAGAGGACTTTGTGGGTCTGGGCTTATTGACTGTATATATGAATTAGTAAAAAATAAGATAATAAGACCTGATGGAAAATTCGAAAGAGACTTAAAAGATAAAAGATTTTCTATTGTAGATAATATACCCCAATATACACTTGTTCCTGCAGAAGAAAGTGGGACTAAAGAATCAATCGTTATTACAGAAACAGATATTGATAACCTGATGAAATCAAAAGGAGCTGTATTTGCAGCCATTAAATCTCTTGTAGATTATATAGGTATAACCTTTAATCAAATAGAAAAATTCTATGTGGCAGGAGGATTTGGAAATTATTTAAATATCAATAAAGCAATAGGAATAGGATTGCTGCCTGACATGCCAAGAGAAAAAATAGAGTTTGTTGGAAATACTTCACTTGCAGGAGCAAGAATATGCCTGCTTTCAGAAAATGCTCTTGAAAAAGCCTTTATTATATCTCGAGCAATGACAAATATTGAATTATCGGTTTATCAGCCATTTATGGATGAATTCGTAGCAGCTTTATTTTTACCACATACTAATAAAGAACTATTTCCATCAATCAAATATTAAGCATTAATGAATGGGAGTAATAACATGAATCCATTAGCAAAAGAATTAAATGAAATAATAATGAATGCCAACCCTAATGTATATCAGATGCTTTCAAAAGTTGGCAAAAGACTCTTCTTTCCAAAAGGTATATTGTACCAAAGTGCTGAAGCCAAAGAAAAAGCTCATAGATTTAATGCGACTATCGGCATGGCAATAGAAAATAATCATCCTATGTTTCTACCTTCTATAATGGAAAAAATAGATTTAGAGCCTGAAAAAGCTGTCACATATGCCCCTGCAACAGGAGTACAAGAATTAAGGAATATATGGAAAGAATTTATGTATAAAAAAAATCCATCTTTAAAAGATAAGAAAATAAGCCTACCTATTGTTACAAGCGCCATAACCCATGGACTTAGTGTAATAGCAGATATCTGGATAGATCCAGGAGATATAATAATATTACCAGACAAAATGTGGGGAAATTATAATTTAATTTTTTCGGTTAGAAAAAATGCTCATATTTTTACTTATCCTTTATTTGAAAATAATAAGAACTTCAATTTAAAAGCATTTTCAGATATTTTAAAAAAATTAAAAAAACAAAAAGATAAGTTGATAATTATACTTAATTTTCCAAACAATCCTACAGGTTACAGTCCTTCTATTAAAGAAGCTAAAGAAATCGCAAGCATATTAATAGATATGGCAAACAAAGGAACAAATATTATTCTTATATCAGATGATGCATATTTTGGACTTATTTACGAAGAAAATATATTAAAAGAATCCATTTTTGGATATCTTACAGGTGAACACCCAAAATTACTATCAATAAAATTAGATGCGGCCACAAAAGAAGATTTTGTATGGGGATTTAGAATTGGATTTTTAACTTATGGAAGCGTAGTTGAGGGAAAAAATATAGATATAGATAGCTTGTATAATGCTCTTGAAAAGAAAACAGCCGGAGCTATTAGAGCATCTATATCTAATGCTAATCATTTAGGACAAGAAATATTATTAAATGCTTTTAAAGCTAACAATTATTTATTAGAAAAACAACAAAAAATAAATATTTTAAAAAGACGTGCTCAAGAAATCAAAAGAATTGTAAATTATCCCAAATATAAAGAAGCATGGGAAGTATATCCTTTTAACTCAGGTTATTTTATGTGTATAAAATTAAAAACTGTTAATGCAGAAAAACTCAGAATGTATCTTTTAGAAAAATATGGAATAGGTTTAATATCTCTCAACGATAAAGATCTTAGGATAGCCTTTTCTTGTGTAGAAGAAAAAGATATTTCCTCTCTTTTTGATATTATCTACAAAGCTATAAAAGAGCTAGAAA
>CAZMNC010000090.1:0-2080 GCA_964567535.1 uncultured Desulfobacterales bacterium
TAATAAAGGAACTTAGAGAAAAGACGGGTGTTGGGGTAATGGATTGTAAAAAGGCACTTGTAGAGTGCAATGGAGATATAAATCAGGCTATAGAATATTTAAGAAAAAAGGGTATAGCTACTGCAAAAAAAAGAGGGGCAAGGGTTACTTCAGAAGGACAGATTCAGGCCTATATTCATGCTGGTGGTAAGATAGGTGTTTTAGTTGAAGTGAATTGTGAAACAGATTTTACTGCCAGAACTGATGATTTTAAAAATTTTGTTAAAGATATAGCTATGCAGATAGCAGCAACTAATCCTATAGCAGTAAAAAGAGAAGATATACCTCAAGAAATATTAGAGAAAGAGAAAGAAATATATGCTGCTCAGGCAAGAGAGTCTGGTAAGCCTGAAAAAGTTATAGAAAGGATTGTAGAAGGAAAGCTAAATAAGTTTTTTACTGAAGCTTGTCTTATGGAGCAAGAATTTATAAAAAATCCCGACATAACAGTTCAGGACTTATTAAATGAGCTTATAGCAAAGACAGGTGAAAATATAGTAATTAGACGTTTTGTTAGGTTTCAGCTTGGTGAAGATTAGATATGTATAAACGTATTCTTCTTAAATTAAGTGGTGAGGCCTTGGAAGGTAAAAGGAGTTTTGGTATAGACCCTGATGCCTTAAAAGATATAGCGTATGAACTTATAGAAATTTCGAGAAAGGGTGTAGAGATAGGAATTGTTGTAGGAGGTGGTAATATATTTAGAGGGTTAAGATGTGGAGAATATGGATTTGATAGAGTAGTGGCAGATTATATGGGTATGCTTGCTACAGTGATAAATTGTCTCGCGCTTTCGCAAGTCATTAGGTCTTTAGGAATGAAAGCAAGGGTTATGAGCGCGTTGGAAATAAAAGGAGTAACTGAGCCTTTTACAAAAGATTTGGCTATTGACTGTCTCTCAAATAAACAGATACTTCTTTTTGCTTCTGGAACAGGAAATCCTTTTTTTACTACTGATACTGCTGCTGTTCTAAGGGCATTAGAAATAAATGCAGAGATTCTTTTAAAAGGTACAAAAGTAGAGGGTGTTTATTCGAGAGATCCTATGAAAGATGAAAATGCTGTTTTTTTTGAGTCCTTAGATTACAATACTTTTTTAAAAAATAGATTGGGTGTGTTAGACTTGACTGCTGTTTCTCTGGCTATGGCATATAATCTTCCTATTATTGTATTTAATATGCAGAAAAAAGGAAATCTGATAAAGATAATTGATGAGGAAAAGGTGGGAACAATTATAAAAGGGGAGTAAGCTATGAAGGATGAGATATTGTCTGAACTAAAAGATAAGATGAATAAAAGTATTAATGTTTTAAAGAAAGAGCTTAACAAAATTAGAACGGGCAGGGCTTCTACTGCTTTGTTAGAGGATCTTATGATAGATTGCTATGATACCCAAATGCCATTAAAACAGGTGGCTTCTATATCTATTCCTGAAAGCAGGTTAATATTGATTCAGCCTTGGGACAAATCTATTATTGGCAATATAGAAAAAGGGATACTAAAATCTGAACTGGGGCTTACTCCTGTAAATGATGGCAAGGTGATTAGAGTGCCTATTCCTCCACTTACAGAAGAGAGGCGAAAAGAACTTGTAAAATTGATTAAAAAAGTGGGTGAGGACATAAAAATAGCAATTAGAAATAATAGGAGAGAAGCTAATGAGATGTTTAAAGAATTGAAGAATGAAAAAGAAATTTCTGAGGATGACTATAGAAGATCTTTGAACGAGGTTCAAAAGATAACTGACGAATTTATTGAAAAGGTTAGTGAGATAGTTGGTGAGAAAGAAAAAGAGATTATGGAATTTTAATTCCTCAAAATGACTGAAATACCCCAGAAACTGCCACTTCATGTGGCTATAATAATGGATGGAAATGGCAGATGGGCGCAACAGAGGGGATTACATAGGTTTCAGGGACATTTTAAAGGCGCAGAAACAGTTAAAGAGATAGTAAAGGCTACAAGAGAATTTAATATACCATGGCTTACCCTTTATTCCTTTTCAGAAGAAAACTGGAAAAGATCAAAAGAAGAAGTAGAC
>CAZMNC010000091.1:0-1763 GCA_964567535.1 uncultured Desulfobacterales bacterium
TATTAGCCTCCAGTAATCAGGATTTTGATGTTTATAAACAATCTGAGGTCTAAGGGTTTTATCTGCCTGATGCATTGCCGCTTTTAGATGTTCCCTTGCAAGAGGTGTAGAATCAAAAGCTAAAATCATATATGGAGCCTCCACTTTTTTTGGATTTACTATATATCTATCCATATCCTCATCCAGAATAGAAGGTGCGAAAGGCATCCAGAAGTCTCTTTGTTTTATAGCATCGTTAACTTCGTAAAAGCTTTTCATATCCGAAGGATTGGCAAGAATCGACCGGTTTCCAAGCGCCCTTGCTCCCCATTCTGCCCTTCCTTTAAAGCGGGCAACCACTTTGAACTCAGCAAGAAGTTCTGCAATCTTTTTTTCTATATCTTCATAAAATTCTACTTTGTATTTTTTATGAATACCGTGTTCCTTCATGAAGCTTTCCACTTCTTCGTTAGTATAAGAAGGACCCAGATATAAATTCTCCAAAGGTTCTGGGTTTTTACCGGTTTTTTGTTTATAAACATAGAATGCTGCACCAAAAGGATTGGATTCATCACCACAAGATGGCATAAAGTAGCACTCTTCAACTTCTGGCATTTCCATAATTCTTTTGTTAAGTTTTACATTCATAAATACACCACCGCCTGTATAAATAGTTTTTATTCCTGTTTTCTTTATAGCATTTCTAATCCATTCTGTTACCAATTCCTCTACAAGCATCTGAACTGCTCCGGCTATATTGTCAAACCTTTCATTAACCAACTTTTTTCTGAGATAATAAATAAATCTATTAGTAGGAACTTTAGAATCAAATACAAGTGGATTATCTTGCCTAAGCCATATAACTGGCTTAAAAACTTCCTCGTAAAGCCTTCTCACATACTTTTCCTTAGGATATGGCGCAAGACCCATTACTTTATATTCATGTTCTAAAATTTTCATACCAAGGAACCTAGTAGTATGGCTGTAAATCCCACCTAAAGAATGGTAAGCTGGAGTTTCTGCTATTTTTTTTATTTTCCCATCTCTATAAATAGAAACCGTAGCACATAAAAAATCACCAGCACCATCTAAAGTAAATATAAGAGCAGATTTAGATTTGTCTCTACACAAAGAATAAAAGGCAGAATACGCATGACAGGTATGATGATCCACTTTTACCACTTTTTCATAAGGTATTCCTAATTCAGCTAATAAATTTCGGAATTCTTTTTCCCCATATTTTGCAAGCTGATAAGCCCGTTTTCTATCCAAAAACTCAAATATAGGGCGGAAATAGGAAAAGTAATTGGCTTGTATAGCATAATAAACTTTTTTTAACATTTCTTTTATTGGATTAGAACTTTTTATTTCTTGTTTTTCAGTAAACAAATACTTAGTAGCCATTGAAGGGAAAATTAGTAATGAAGCATTAGCAACTAAATCTATGTCTTTTATTTCCAATCTAGAACTATTCAATATCCACTTAATAGCCTTTATAGGAAAAGCAGAAGAGTTTTTAATATTATCAAATTTTTCTTGACTAACTGCCTTGGTTATTCTTCCGTCTTCTAAGAGACATACTGTAGCATTGTGCCCCAGTTGCAAGCCCAAAATTTTCATCTTTGTCCCTCCTACGAATAAATATAGTATTTATCTTTTATGTTACTGTATAGTAAAAAAGGAAGGGGACAGAGGACCACATTTTTCCTAAGCCTTTGAGCTTCATCAGGAGTCTGTCCCCCGTCCCAAAAGTCCCTATTGGTTGATTTGGCTGTTACGCCACT
>CAZMNC010000092.1:0-14957 GCA_964567535.1 uncultured Desulfobacterales bacterium
TAGAAAAAGAGGAAGAGGAAGAAGATTTAGTGGAACAAGATGAAAAATATGAAGAAGCTGTAGATCTTGTTATTAAAACAGGACAAGCATCTATATCTATGCTTCAAAGAAAATTGAGAATAGGCTATAATAGAGCAGCCAGAATGATAGAAGCTATGGAAGCAGAAGGAATAGTTGGACCTTCAGATGGAATAAAACCCAGAGTAGTATATGGTAAAAAGACTGATAAGAATAGGTAAATTATTACCTATACTATTACTTGTTCTATTGATTTTTACAAATAAACCTATTTTGGGTATATCTTGTAAATATTATTTAAAAAGGTTAAAACAAAGATATTCTTGTTCATCTGGTTTGATTATTACATATAAAAGAGAAATGACTTCTAAAAGCATGGACATGTTAGGAAATGGTATGCAAATGGATACTGCCAAAGGAAAAATGTTCTTAATGTCTCCTTATTTTTTCAAAATATTACAGCAATATCCAACACAAGAATATATTGTAACTGATGGTAAACATGTCTGGTGGTATATACCATTAAAAAACATAGCATATGAATATAAAGCCCAAAAATTTAGTAAAGAATTAAATATACTAAAGGAATTATTTACTGGTATGATTAATATAACAAAAAATTTTCATATTATATGCCAACAAAAAAATCATAATAATATATCACTTGTTTTAAAACCTATAAAACCATGGCAGGATATAGAAAAGATATCTATTGGAATAGATGCAAAAGACTTTAGAATAAGATTTATTAAGATATCCAATTTCTTTGGAAGTACAACAATTTTCAATTTTCTTAATGAAACCAAAACCCATCTTAAAAAAGAAATCTTTTATTTTAACCCTCCGCAGGATGTAAGGATTATAAAAAAATAATGACACGGATAATATTAGGTATATATGAGATAATATGGACAGGAATAATACCAGTACTCGCTTTTGTTCCCAGGATAAAAAATGGATGGAAAGAGAGACTAATATTAAGAGAAAAAGGCCCATTTGATATCTGGATACATGGAGCATCTGTAGGAGAAGTCAATATGGCAGCTGATATAGTATCAGATTTAAAGGGATTTAGGGTCCTAATAACTACAAATACTCCTCAGGGAAAAGAAATATTAAAGAATAAACTTATAAATACTAAAATTTACATAAGATACTTACCTTTTGATATGCCCTATGTTATGGAAAAGGCCATTATAATATGGAAACCAAAAATAGTTGTTTTACTTGAAACAGAATTATGGCCAGCCCTTATATACTCCTGCAAAAAGGGGAGTGTCCCTATAATAGTACTTAATGGTAGATTAAGTAAAAAAAGTTTTAAAAATTACTTTAGATTTAAATCATTTTGGAGCAAATTTTCTCCTGATGAAATATATGCAATATCGCGTAAAGATGCTGATAGATATATACGTCTATTTGGGGAAAAAAAAGTGAGATTAATGAATAATATGAAATTTGATCGTATAAATATAAACAAAAATTTTAAATATAACAAATTCTTAAAACTTATACCTAAACATTATCCCTTTATTGTTCTTGGATCTATAAGAAAAGAAGAAGAAATGGATATTTTATTTGTCATACAAACTATTTTATCTGTAATACCTGAAATAAATATAGGCCTTTTTCCAAGACATATAGATAGAGTAAAATGGTGGAAAAACAGACTAAATCAAAAAGGGATACCATATATACTTCGTTCCCGATTAAATAATATGCTTTCAGCTGGAAATGTTATAATATGGGATAAATTTGGAGAACTTGAAAAGGCCTATGCAATAGCAGATACGGTATTTGTAGGAGGAAGTCTCAGACCATGTGGGGGACACAATTTTCTTGAACCTTTATCATTTGGGATAGTTCCTTTTGTTGGACCATTTTTAGATAATTTTCATTGGATAGGCAAAGAGATATTTGATATGAAACTCGCAATAATTGTTAATAATTGGAAAGAACTTGCACAAGGATTAATACGCAATTCTTTAGCACCTAAGGATAGAAAAAAAATAAAAAAAAGATTTGAGTTATTTCTTAAAAAGAATAAAGGAGGCAAAAAACAAGCCTTAGATATTATACTAAATTATCTATATAAAGGAGGAAATAATGACAGAAAATAAAATATTCCTTTTTCCTCACTCTGTTATTCCTAATCATATTAGAAAATATATTCCAGCTCATATTATACCTACAACAATATGTAAACCTTGGTATATGGAAATTAGAGAGGAAGAATCTGAATTTGAAATAATATTTCCTGATGAGAGGCTCAAACCTCCTAAAAATTTTCTAAACCTTATTAAAGAATATAAAATATGGATGAAAGATCAGGATAAAGGAAATGCACTTTTTATGATAATGGAAAAGGAAATATGGAATTCAGAAGAAACTCCAAGACATATTAAGACATTAATAAAAGCAGAGAATAAGGAATCTACGCATATAAATAGTTTGATATATGACTCAATAAAATGGCATTTAATACTACATTTGGCAACAGAATTTGAATCAGACCAATTTGATATAGATAAGGGAATAAAAGATCTTACACGAAAAGATCCACCATTAAAAGATATTGTCGAAGAAAGTCCCGTGTCGATGGATTATTTGCTTAAAGATCTGATAAGTTATGGTATAGACCCAATATTAGATGAACGGATAATAAAAGAAATAATAGAAGCATGGATAAATCTTTTTATAAAATATATAGAAAACAATTCATTACTTTTTACATTTAGCAAAGACATATTTTATTATCTAAAAGGAATATTTGAGGATGCACTTACAAAAGATATATCAAAAAAAGGGATCTTACCAATAAAAGAAGAAAAAGCAGAAAATCATCTTATGATTAAAGTATCTTTTCCAGTCTTATTAGATAATGCAAGACAAATAGAAAATTTCCTATCAGGAAAAGATTTGATATGCCTAATATGCTAATTTTTAGTAGTATTAAAAAAATATTCGAAAAATATAGTAAAGAATATGATCAATGGTTTGATAAAAATATATATATCTATAAATCTGAACTTATGTGTCTCAGAAAAGTTATACCATCACATGGAATAGGGATTGATATTGGTATAGGGACAGGTAGATTTGCTTCAGAATTAGGCATAAAAATAGGATTAGATCCAGCCTTAAATATGTTATCTATAGCAAAAAAAAGAGGTATATATGTAATTAATGGAATAGCTGAAGCCCTTCCTTTCAAAAAGGGAATATTTGATTTTGTACTAATAAATACTGTTCTGTCTTTTTTAGAAAATCCAATATCCGCGCTAAAGGAGATCCAAAGAATTTTAAGAAAAAATGGATATATAATATTAGGGATAATAGACAGGAAAAGTAAATTAGCTAGGTTTTATGAATCAAAAAAAGAAAAAAGTAAATTTTATAAATATGCCAAATTTTTATCTGTAAAGGAGGTAATAGATTTACTTACTAAAATGCAATTTAAAATAACAGATATTTACCAAACCATTTTTTTTGAACATCCAAGATATCCTATTATTAACATTCAACCTCCAAAAAAAGGCTATGGTATAGGAGGCTTTGTAGTAATACGAGCCTATACTTAATCCCTTGCTTTGTTTACTAAAGCAACAGCTATAAAAAACAAAAAAGTGCCTATAGTAGCCAGTAAGATTATTGAAAAATAATTTATAGATTCTCCAAATGCTGATGCCCTTATTAAATGAGAGGCATGTGTAAGTGGTAAAAGATATATAATTTTTTGAGCCCATACAGGCAATTTTTCCACAGGGAAAAATGTCCCTCCTAAGAAGCCCATAGGAGTTATTACAAAATTAGTAAGCATTGCCTGATCAGCATGTGACCTTACCACCATTGCCAGTCCAACAGCAAGAGAAGCAAATACAAAACTGTTTAAAAATATGGAAAGCCAAAAAATTGGATTATTATATAATAAAACCACTCCAAAAGGAATTCCTAATAAAATTATAACAAGAGAAGAAAGGATAGCCCTTGTTATCCCTGCCATTGTTTCACCAAGAACATACGCAATATTACTGATAGGAGCAGCTTGAAATTCCTCAAATATGTGCCAATAAAATCTGGCAATGTTTATTTCACTTCCTATAGCAAATGCACGAGACATACTGCTCATTGCAATAAGGCCGGGAATAAGAAACTCTGTATAAGTATGTCCATTAACTTTAACATCTTTACCTATAGCATATCCAAAGGCTATAAGATAAAGAAAAGGAGATACAGACATAGAAGCAATCATTTTTAAAAACCTTCTTCTTAGAATCAGGAATTCTCTATAATAAACTGCTAAAAAGCCATTCATTTAATTCAGCCTTCAATATGTGCTATAAAATTATTATACCTAATTAAAATATGAAACAAGATTTTTTATAAAGTTACTACATCTTCACAGATATGATAACTAATTAAGATATAAGACAGAATAATCAAGTCTTTAGCAAGAAAAAAGAAGGAATAATTTCAAATCTAAAAAGTTCTAAAATAAACCTATAAAAAGGCTATCTTTATTATTCCTAAGGTACAAAGAGTCGTTATCACGCCCGACATAAAAATACCTATACTTAATAAAGGAATAGCCTTTTTATAAGGAATACCAAATAGAAATGCACAAAGAGCACCTGTCCATCCACCAGTAAAAGGTAAAGGTATAGCCACAAGGGTTACCAATGCAAGCTCCTTCCAAACTTTGAATCTTTTTTCGTATTTTTTGCGTGTACGATCAAATAACCATTGTAAAAAACGGCTTAAAAATTCTGAGCGACTACTTAAATAGTTGGTAAACTTTTCAAGATATAAAAGAACTATTGTTACTATCAATGTATTTCCAATAAAAGATATTAATAATGCCTTTTGCCATGACATATCAAATATTGCTATGCCCAAAGGAATAGATCCCCTCAATTCACCAATAGGACTCATAGATAATAAAAAGACCTGGGCTTCAGGGCTAATTATAGACATTTATCCTTGAATTATCCTTGGAAGTATCATCTGATGGAGAGGACAAAACGATTTAGGATTTTGATATACACAGTTTATAAATGCCTTTAAATATTTTCTAAGCTCTTTAAACTTTACTATCTCATCTACAAGACCCATTTTGGCACAAAAGTCAGGTCTTGATTTATCATGATATTCTTTAGCTAACTCGTTCATAGCATCTATTATCGGAGTTATATCCCCACCTTTATTTTTAATTTTCACAAGACGTCTCGCATAGGTCGCAACAGCAGCAGTTTCACCATGCATCACATATATTTCTGTCGTCGCTACTCCTAAGGTAAATACATTATTGTTATTAGCCTGAGGCCCGCCCATTATATAATGGGCTGCTGCTGTACCCTTTCTAAGAACAACGCACATCATAGGAATATCACTCTGTTCTATAGAATATATAAGAGCCTGCCCCAAAGCAAGTAATTCAGCTTTTTCAGCATAGTCACCTACATCTATTCCTGTAGTATCTTGGAACCATACCATAGGAATTCTATCTCTTCCACAAAAAGTAACAAATTCGTTCATTTTTATAAGACCTTCTCTATATAACTTTCCCCCAATTCCTCTATATGGAGCATAATGCGGATAATCCTTAGGCAGAAAACCTGTTCTATTCCCCACAATACCCACAATATATCCATCAATTCTCACAAGACCTGTATATACCTCAGGTCCATAATCTGGTCTAAATTCCATGTGTTCACTTCCATCTACAAGTCTTGCCAAAACCTCTTCAAAAGAATAAGAAAGTTTTTGATTAAATGGCACTATATGATATAAGTCATCAGATGAAAATTTGGGCTCTTCTGGCTCTGCTACTCTAAAAAAATTAGGATCATATGCAGGTAGACATTTTACATAGTATTTCAAAGCATCTAAAAGTTCTTCTTCAGATTCATATACTTCTCTAAAAAAACCTGTTTCATCATAATGAATTTCTACCCTGCCAGGAGGAACAGATCTATACTTTTTGGTAGCATCTATTATAGCCTCTGCAAATTCTCTATCAAAATATCCTTTAGGACTCATTCCACTAACTATACCTGCTCCTCCAACAGCAATATTTGCGTCTTTATGAACAAGAAGTAGCGTGGGACTAATCCCCTGGTATCCACCTCCAGCAGGATTTGTTCCCCATATTGCTGATAATACTGGAATACCCATCTTTTCAAGCTCTGCATGCCTAAAAAAAGTGGTTCCACTTCCTCTTCTATTAGCATAAACCTTTTCTTGTTCTGTAAGCTTGACCCCACTACAATTAACAAGCCAAACCAATGGAAGATGAAGTCTTTTTGCCATATCTGTTACTCTAAGTATATTTTCAGACTGTCCAGGCAACCATGCACCTGCAAGGATTTTATTATCAAATCCAATAATTACCGCCCATCTCCCATTTATCCTTCCAATACCATCCACAACACCTGTAGTGCCAGATTCTTCGTACATAGGATCATATAAGCTATGAAGAGGACACCATGTACCTGGATCTACTAAATATTCTAACCTCTCATAAACTGTCCATTCCCCTCGTTTGTGTAAAACCTCTATAGGAAGCCCAGCATTTTTCACCTTTTCAACAGCAGTATCTATATCTCTTTCTACTTTCAATATATTTTCAACATTTTTTTTAGTCTGTTCTAAAAAACATTTTGTAAGGGGATGACCAAATTCGCGCATTTTATGAAAACACGAAGGAGTTTTCGTCTTTTTCCTTTTAAGGAATTCCTTTTTTTCTACATAGATGGGAATCATCTTTTCAAGCCATTGAGTATTTATTCCACCCTTTCTATATTCTTTAGTGCCAATTATAAATCTCAAAAATGGAATAGTTGTATCTATACCTGATACTACAAAATGATCTAAAGCATATTCCATACGTTTTATAGCCTCATCCCTATCAGAACCCCATACAACCAATTTTGCGAGAAGAGAATCATAATATGGAGGAATGTTGTATCCAGAATAACAATGACTATCTACTCTTATATAATCAGAACTTGGTATCTTCCACTCTTTAATAACTCCAACTGAAGGCTTAAAATATTTTTCTGCAGACTCGGCATTAATACGACACTCAATAGCATGTCCACTAAATCTTATATCCTCCTGTTTTATACTTAGAGGTTTATTCGCCGCTATCTTTATCTGTTCTTTAACAATATCTATACCTGTTATCATCTCAGTTACAGGATGTTCTACCTGTATTCTGGCATTTACCTCTAAAAAATAGAAATTATTCTCATCCTGATCCACAATAAACTCTACTGTCCCTGCATTTCTATAACCAACCTTTTTTGCTATTGCCAATGCAGATTCATATAGGCCCCTTTTTATTTCATCTGATATAGTATACGCCAAAGCCTCTTCTATTAGCTTCTGATATCTTCTTTGAACAGAACAATCTCTTTCTCCAAGATGTATAACATTACCAAAATTATCAGCTAATATCTGAACTTCTATATGCCTTGCATTAGAAAAATAACGTTCAATATAGAGTGTGCTATTTCCAAAAGCATTCCTTGCCTCAGCTGAGGCAGAATCAAAAACATGAGTTAATTCATCTATATTATTTATTACTTTTATACCTCTTCCACCACCACAAAAAGCACCTTTAAGAAGTACTGGCAGTCCCATTTGCTGGATTACCTTTTTTGCTTCATCAATATTACTAATCCCCTGTGAACCTGGTATCACAGGAATACCACATTCCATCGCTATTCTTTTAGCTCTTATCTTATCACCAAATTGCCTTAAACTTTCATGATTTGGTCCTATAAATATTATCCCATTCTTTTCACACATTTCAGCAAAATTTGCATTTTCAGCCAAAAAACCATAGCCCGGATGAACAGCATCACATTTTTCAGATAATGCTGTCTGGACAATTATATCCTTTCTTAAGTAGCTCCACTGAGAAGGAGCCGGACCTATACATATAACTTTATCTGCCATCCTTGCAGCTGCAGTATTTTGATCTGCTTCAGATATCACAAGTACTGTCTCTATATTTAAATCTTTACATGCCTTTATAATCCTAACAGCTATCTCTCCCCTATTAGCAATAAGTATCCTATATATATCTCCCATACTTATTTACCTCTTTTTTATCAAAAAGAGGGCCTGACCATACTCCACAGTTTTACCGTCTTCCACAAGAATATCCGCAATTTCACCCCTTATCTCTGAAATCACCGGTCCAAAACTTTTCATTACCTCTATAAGAGCAAGGGTATCCCCAGGTTCTACCATAGAACCTATCTCCACATAAGCTGGCGCATTCGGCTCAGGCCTTCTATAAAACACACCAGCAGATGGTGCACTTATAGTAACAATCTCTTCTTGCTCTTCTGCCCTCTTTTTTATACAGATATTATCTGATGGGATAAGCTTAAATATATTAATATCACCACTTTCTTTAACAAATATCAAAAAATCTCCTGCCTCTATCCTCAATTCCTTAACATCTATATCCTTCAACACATCTACTAACTTTGCAATTTGAATTTCTTTCATTGAACATGCCCCCTTACGATTCAACTATTGGATATAACTCAGAGATTATATTTTATATCATTATAAAAGCTTAAATACAAGATATACTTCTAATTAATTTTGTATGCAAATAATAAGCATAAAAAATATATATAGTCAAGTTTTTATATAAATATCTCTATATCTATCTACGGATATATAATTCTATTTTCTTGAAACCAATAGCACAAGAAGCTATAATGGAAACTCAAAAATTTGGGAGGTGAGACATGAAGATCATATTAAAACAAGATATGGATGATCTGGGTTTCGAAGGAGATATTATAGAAGTAACAAAAGGATATGCCAGAAATTATCTTATTCCAAAAGGGCTTGCATTAGAAGCAACTACTCAAAACATAAAGGCTTTTGAATTGAAAAGAAAAAAAATAGAAGCTAGAAAACTAAAAGAAAAAGAACAGGCATTAAAATTAAAAGAAAATATAGAGATGCTGGAAATTTCTTTTATTAGAAAAGCCGGGGAAGAAGGAAAGCTTTTTGGTTCGGTTACAAATATTGATATAGCCTCAGAGTTAGAAAAAAAAGGTATCATAGTAGAAAGAAAGAAGATTTTATTGGATAAGCCTATAAAAAATACTGGCGACTTTGAGGTGCCTATTAGATTATATCCAGAAGTTATAGCAAATTTAAAAGTAAAAATTCTTCCTGAAGAAGAAAAAGAATAATCTATGCAATTCAAAGTTCCACCTCACAATTTAGAAGCAGAGCAAGCAGTATTAGGGGGTATATTAGTAAATAATGAGTCTATAAATCAAATAATAGATATAATCGCCCCTGAAGATTTTTACAAAGAAGCCCATACCGCTATATATGAAGCAATGGTAGAGTTATACAACCAAGATGAACCTATTGATATTATTACTGTATCTCAATATTTAGCTACAAAAAATAAGTTAGATAATATTGGAGGATCAGAATATCTTGCTACCCTTATAGAGTCTATTTCTACTTCGGCTGGAATTTCTTATCATGCAGGTATCATTAAAGATTTATCAGTAAGAAGAAAGCTTATAGACCAATGCGCTCTTATATCAGAAGCTTGTTTTCAGGATACGAAGAAGACAGAGGAATTATTAGAATTTGCCGAGCAATCCATATTTGATATAGCAGGAGAAAGAGTAAAAGGGATCCTTGAAAGTTTAAATGAGGTAGTAAGCAAAAGTTTTAAAAAATTAGAAAGTACAGCAGCAATTGAAGGATTTGTAACAGGTATACCTACAGGATTCAGAGAATTCGACAGATTAACAGCAGGTTTACAGCCCGGCGAATTGATAATCATTGCGGGAAGGCCAAGTATGGGAAAAACAGCATTAGCATTAAATATAGGATACAATGCAGCAAATATAACAGGAAAAGCTGTAGCATTCTTTTCTTTAGAAATGTCTAAACTGCAACTGGGAATAAGACTTCTTGGTTTTGATGCTGGTATTGATGCATCAAGACTAAGAACTGGATTTCTAAAGGATAAGGAATGGGAACTTTTGACAGAATCAGCAAATCGTCTATCTGAAATGCCTATATATATTGATGATACATCTACTATCAGTGTCTTGGAAATGAAAGCAAAATGCAGAAGATTAAAAAAGAACCATGAACTATGCCTTGTGATAATAGATTATCTTCAACTTATCCAAGGACATAAATCTTATGAATCAAGACAACTTGAAATATCTGATATATCAAGAATGCTAAAGGCATTAGCAAAAGACTTAAATGTTCCTGTAGTTGCTCTATCTCAGCTCAACAGAAGAGTTGAAGAAAGACAAAACAAAAGACCCCAGCTTGCAGATTTAAGAGAAAGCGGCGCTATTGAACAAGATGCCGATGTTATAGCCTTTATATATAGAGATGAGGTATATAATCCTAATAATCCGGAAACAAAAAATATCGCAGAAATAATAATTGCAAAACAACGGAATGGCCCAACTGGAAGTTTTAAGCTAACATTTCAGAAAGAAATCACCAGGTTTAGGGATCACATGGAGGATCTATCTATAGATTAATAGATATATGTATGGAAAAATAAGCGGACTTAAACCAAGTCAAATTCATAGATTAGAACGCTTATATAGAAAAGCTATCCCATCAAGCCAAATACTCACCAGAGAATTGGCACGTTATATATCTTCTATTTCTTATGAAATTGGGCAACAACTGGGCATCTTGGTAAATAGAAAAGGCAAAATAGAATATGTTATAATAGGTGATAGAAAACATCTGGTTTTGCCAGACTTGTCTGGTTACCGTTCAGGTCCTGGTAGATTAAAAGGGCTTAGACTAATACATACCCATTTAGATAACGAATCAATATCACAAGAAGATTTAACAGATCTTATCTTATTAGGTTTGGATTTGATAGTGTGTATAGAAGTTTTAAAAGATGGAATTCCTGGAAAAATAAGTTATGCTTATATATTACCGATGAACAGGGAAAAAAAGGGCTGGCTAATTAATACTGTTCCTGACATAGGACAACTTAAAGTGAATTTCACAGAACTTATTTCTTCATTAGAAGATGAGTTATCCCGCAATATTTTTTCTCATACCTTTAGAAAAAAAGATAGAGCAATAATTGTTGGAGTTACAGATAAATCACGAAATAAAGAAGAACAATCTCTTGAAGAATTAAAAGAGCTTGCTTATTCAGATGATGTTGAGGTTGTAGGTAAGATAGTGCAAAGAGTAAAAAAGATTGACCCTCGTTTTCTCATAGGAAAAGGTAAATTAAGAGAACTTATACTTATGTGTAGACAATTAGGATGCAATCTTTTGATATTTAACAACGAGCTTACCCCAACACAGGTAAAAAATTTGGCCTATGTTACAGAAATGAAGATTATAGATAGAGGCCAACTTATCCTGGATATATTTGCAAGACGCGCAAAAAGCAAAGAGGGAAAAATACAGGTGGAACTTGCTCAATTAAGATATATCCTTCCAAGACTAACAGGTAAACATTCAGCCTTATCTAGGCTTACAGGGGGTATTGGTGGAAGAGGACCAGGAGAAACAAAACTTGAGATAGATAGAAGACGAATAAGAGATAGAATAACAAGACTAAAAAAAGAACTTCAAGAAATTAGAAGACAAAGGCATCAAAGGAGAAGCCTTAGAAAAAGAAAAAATATTCCTATAATTTCTATAGTAGGATACACTAATGCTGGCAAATCCACATTATTAAATACACTCACATCGAGCAAAGTAAAAGTTGAAAACAAATTATTTGCCACCTTGGATCCAATAAGTAGAAGACTAAGGTTTCCAGAAGAAAAAGAAATGATTATTACTGATACTGTAGGCTTTATAAAAAATATTCCAAGAGATCTTCTGGATGCATTTGCTGCAACATTGGAAGAACTATATGATGCAGATTTACTATTACATGTTGCAGATATATCAAGCCCTTATTTAGAAGCACATATAAAAACAGTAGAAGAAATATTACATAGCCTCAGATTACACATGATACCTCGTATCCTTGTGTTAAATAAGTCAGACCTTTTACCTGTAAATGAGGTAAGAAGAATAGAAAAAAAAACAGGAGGGATTGCTATATCTGCTATTCATCCCTCCTCTCTTTTACCTTTATTAAATCATATAAAAGACCTCATATGGCCTGAAATCTCCTCCAACCATATGATTTAAATTGTTTTCCATTTCTTGTAATTATCAAAGTCTCTCTGCCAGGAAGAGAATTTATAAATCTCACTCCCTGTTCAGGTTTCATTACAAATACAGTCGTAGAAAGAGCATCCGCGTCTGCGGTTGTCTTAGAAATAACAGAAACACTCACATCAGAAATAGGAGAAACACCAGTATGAGGATCAATTATATGATAAAATAATTTTTCTTTATCAAAATAAACCTCATAATTGCCTGATGTAGCTATTGCGCCTCTTGTCATATGAATAATTGCAGGATAGTGACCTTTTTTATTTGGATCTTGCACCGCTATTGTCCATGGCTTTTTATATGATTTAGTTCCAGACACTTTAATATCACCCCCTGCATTTATCAGGTAATTCTTTATCCCACACTTATCAAGTACTTTTGATGCCTGATCTACAATATATCCTTTTGCTATACCATCTAAAGTAATTCCCATTCCCGACTCTTTAAAAGATATACCCTTACCAGAAAACTCTATCTTATTACTTCCAATCAAAGGCATCATAGCTTCTATATCATATTGTGTTGGATAGCTACCCAATGAGAATTTCTTTTGAAAAAGATCAATAATAGGTTTAACAGTAATATCAAAACAACCATTACTTATTTTATAATAGTTTATAGATTCATGAATCAAATCTATCATATGAAGAGGGATATTATTTAATCTTCCTTCCTTATTTAATTGAGCTACTGCACTTATGGAATTGAAACGACTCAATTCATCACTCAATATTTTTATTTTCTCAAAAGCCTTTTCCATGGCATCCTCAGCTTCTGCTTTAGAAGGATGAATTAATGTCATAGAAACAAAAGTTCCCATCCCCAATCTTGTACAAGAGACCTTATATAGATTCTTATTAAATCTCAATGCCTCTGCTTTTTTTAATGAAGGCAAGCTTAAAGCAGCAATACCTATCCCCAACATACCAGATAGTCTTAAAAAAGATCTTCTATCCATCTTCCTCATTTTATTATCCCTCCAATTATATCACGCAGCTTTTTTCTCAATCTGATATTCATATCCTATTTTGAATAGTCTTAATATATGTCTTGGACACTTTTCAACACATATCTCACCACACTTTTCTCCATACTCTAAACACTTCTTATGATCAATATTTATCACACCATTTTCCATAGATATAGCCTTGGCCGGACATGTCTTTATACACATCTTACATGAAATACATCCTATTTCACATATTTTTCTTACTACCTTACCCGCATCTTTAGAACTACAGGGAACCCAAACTCTTGCATTCCTTGGCATTATTTGAATTACATTCTTTGGACATGTCCTTGCACATGTACCACATCCTACACATTTTATAGGATCTATTCTGGGAAATCCATCAATTATAGTAATAGCACCAAATGGACAAGCCTCTGCACAATCACCAAAACCAATACATGCATAATTACATGCCATTATTCCACCAAAAGCTAAATTAGCAGCAGTACAAGTATAATAACCAATATATTCATGTTTTTGCGCAACTTTTCCCTCTATTTTAGAACATCTAACAACTGCTATCATTTGCTCTACTGCTTCAACTTTTTTTCCAGTTATTTCAGCTACCTTCTTTGCTACTTCTTCACCACCAGGAAAACAAAGGTTTGGTGGGACATTAGGATCATTAACTACTGCCTCAGCATACCCTTCACATCCCGGATATCCACAACCTCCACAATTAGCTCCTGCAAGCACCTCCTTAACTGCCTCCACTCGGGGATCAACCTCCACTTTAAATTTATGAGCTGCCAGAGCTAATCCAATGCCAAATACTAACCCTATACTACCTAAAACAGCTAAACCCGCCATTGCTATTTTCACAAGCTCGGGATCCATCCTGAACCCTCCTTAGAATATAGACATACCAGAAAATCCCATAAATGCTAAACCAAACAATCCTGCTACAATAAAAGCAATAGGAAGACCTTTATAAGAAGGAGGCACATTAGCCAATTCCAGTTTTTCTCTTACTGAGGACATTAAGAATAGCGCAATTGCAAAACCTAAACCTGCACCTAAGGAAAATATAAAACTTTCTACAGCATTATATTCATTGGTGACAATCAGAAGAGGAACTGCCAAAATTATACAATTAGCTAACACAAGCATTAAATATATACCGAAAGCTCTAAATAGATGAGGATTTACTTTTCTTAGTATAGTATCTACAGCCTGCACACACAAAGCAACAATCCCAATAAATATCACTATTTGAAAAAATTCCAAATTTAATGGCTTCAAAACATAGGTATAAAGTGCCCACGACATCATAGCGCTGGATACCATAACAATAGTAAAAGTAATTCCCATACCTATGGCCGTAGCTTTTCTCCTGGATGTTCCAAAAAACACACAAAGACCTAAATACTTAGTAAAAACAAAGTTATGAATCAACATCGCACCAATAAGTATAGAAAATAAAAAGCCTGCATAGCTTTTCCTAACCTTTACTATAAAAGTACCTAAGTTCTTATTTTCTGATACAACATTTTTTAAGCAAACAATATGAGTAGTTTTTTGATTTAACTCATCCTTAAAAGATATAGTCAATGCCTTAGCACTATTGGATAAAGATATTGATTTTATAGAAAGAGGAATATCTGGATCACTTTTTTCATAAACATAATAGTTACTTAAAGTTTCAGCCCACTTTCTATCAATAGGACCTGCAAAATTAATAATTATTTTATTT
>CAZMNC010000093.1:0-8237 GCA_964567535.1 uncultured Desulfobacterales bacterium
TTGCCATATTTTTTTACATCTTCTACAGCTCTAAAATATGCTTCATATGCGGAACGATCTTTTTTTGCAAGAGTAAGATATACCGTGCCATGAGCAAGGTTTATTGCACATTCAGGATAACCAATAATTTCAACTGCTTTAAATACCTCATTAGCAACTACAAGAGCTGTAGGTTGAGCTATACCTATATCTTCAGAAGCAAATATAACCATCCTTCTTGCAATAAACTTAGGATCTTCCCCTGCCTCTACCATCCTGGCAAGATAATAGAGTGCTGCATCTACATCGCCTGCTCTCATAGATTTTATATATGCGCTTATGGTTTCATAATGTTCATCTCCCTTATGATCGTATCTAATGTGCTTTGATTGCATAATATTCATTAATAACTCAGAATCTATTCTCATTCCTTTGTAAAATTGAAATGCCTTTTCAAGTATATTAATACCTTGTCTTGCATCACCATTAGAGAATTCACAAATAAATTCAATAGCATCATCTGAAATCTCTACATTGATATCATTAGCAGCTCTCAGTATTATTTTTTTCATATCTTCCTTTTCTATAGGCTTAAATATAAAGACCTGAGTCCTTGATAGGAGAGGAGGAATTATTTCAAAACTGGGATTTTCTGTTGTAGCTCCAATAAGTATTATTGTTCCATTTTCGACATATGGCAATAGATAGTCCTGCTGAGCCTTATTGAATCTATGAATTTCATCCAGAAATAATATAGTTTTTTTATCCTTGAATAGGATAGCTTTTTCAATAACTTTTTTTATATCAGCCTTTCCAACAGAAACAGCTGACATTTCATAGAAATAGGCATCAATTTTATTTGCTATTATTCTTGCCAATGTGGTTTTTCCACAGCCAGGAGGCCCCCAAAATATCATCGACGATATATTTCCAGAGTCTAACATTAAACGTATAGGTCTGTTTTTTTCTAATAAGTGTCTTTGTCCAAAAAAATTTTTTAAATTTATTGGCCTTATCCTATCTGATAATGGAGATAATTTTTTGTTCATAAAACCTTACCTTAATTAGCATATAAGATTTTGCTTTTCATTTGATTCAGATTTATTTTTAATTTTATTACTATCTGCAAAAAATAGCAAAAAGCTATTATTTATTTTATTGTTTGTATTAATAAATATTGGCAATATAAAAATATTATTTAAAAGCATCATGTTTATAGAAGATTTGATAAAAAAAAAGATCCATATATCTGATGAAAATGCCTATATGTTAAGGATATATATTGAAGAGTTATGGAAATGGAATCAAAAGATCAACCTTGTTGGTGTTTCTTCTATTGAAAGAGTATTAGATGAACTTCTAATAGATTCTCTTGTGGCAAAGGATTTGATTCCTAACAAAGGGTGTTGCTTAGATATTGGTTCGGGAGCCGGGTTTCCTGCTATTCCATTAAAAATAATGAAGCCTGATGTAATATTTCATCTTGTAGAGGCAAGAACTAAGAAGGTTGTTTTTTTGAGATACATAATTAGAAAAATAGGATTAAAGAATATAAAAGTTATAGAAAACAGAATGGAATGTATAAAAAATATCCTTTTTTCAACATATGATGTGGTTACATTTAAAGGAATTAATCTATTATACGGACTTGCACTTTCATATCCATATATCAAAGATGGAATAATAATAAACTTTCAAGGAAAATACTATAAGGATATAATAGCTAAAGCAAAAGCATTTACAACAAAAAATAGACTTAAAATCCACCTTATAAAAGAATATCAGATCTCACAAGTAAAAAGGGCATTAATAATTTTCAAAAAATATAATTAAGTTGTGTTTTTTAGCCTCCTTTCTATCCTTTTTGCAATTTCTTCACCAGTAAAACCAAACTTTTCAAAAAGTACTTTATAAGGAGCAGAAGAACCAAATCTATTTATTCCTATTATTTCACCTTTACATCCTACGTACTTGTGCCATCCCATAGAGATGCCCGCTTCAACAGCCACTTTTAATCTTACACCTTCAGGTATTACATTCTTTTTATAGTCATCTGATTGCATATCAAATATTTCCCAAGATGGCATGCTAACTACCCTTGTTCCTATGCCTTTTTTTTCTAATATCTTAGCAGCATCAAGCGCAGGATGTACTTCTGAACCTGTAGCAATAATGACAACATCAATTTTATTATCAGCTTCTTTGAGCACATATGCTCCCTTATGCAATCCTGATGCAAGAGACATATGGCGTCTATCTACTATTGGTACTGTTTGTCTTGTGAGTATAAGAGCTATTGGGCCACTTTTTTTGGATATTGCATACTTCCATGCCTCTACCACTTCATTTGCGTCACATGGTCTTATAACTGTAAGTCCTGGTATAGCTCGTAAAGATGCAAGTTGTTCTATAGGCTGATGAGTTGGACCATCCTCTCCAACTCCTATACTATCATGACTAAACACATATATAACTTTAAGTTTCATTATTGCCGCCATTCTGATAGCAGGTTTCATGTACTCAGAAAACACAAGAAATGTTCCTCCATATGGTATTAAACCATTATATAATGCTATACCATTTAATATTGCACCCATTGCATGTTCTCTTACACCAAATCTTAAATTTCTACCTTTATAGTTTTCTGGTTGAAAATCCTCTTCGTTTTCAATAAGAGTTTTATTTGAAGGGCCAAGATCTGCTGAACCTCCAATAATGTTTGGAATCCGAGATGATAAGATATTTAGTATTTTGCCAGAGGCTACTCTGGTAGGCATACCCTCTTTATTTGAATCAAATAAGGGAAGATCTTTATCCCAGTCTCTTGGAAGAACTCCATTAAATAATTGTTCAAATTGTTTACCCTCATCTGGATACTTTTTCACATATTGGGAGTATATTTCTTTCCACTGAGTTTCCCATTTTTCACCATTTTCTATAGCTTTTCTAAAATGATCGATAGCATCTTTTGGCACATAAAATGGTTCTAAAGGCCATCCAAGATTTTCTTTTGTAAGTACTATTTCTTTAGATCCCAGTGGCTCCCCATGTGCTTTTGAGGTGCCTTGTTTATTAGGACTTCCATATCCTATAATAGTGTTTACAGATATAAGAGATGGCCTTGGATCCTTTTGTGCATTCTTTATAGCCCTTTCAATTTCATTTAAATCATTTCCATCTATTATTTCTTGAACATGCCATCCATAAGCATCAAAGCGTTTCAGTGTATCCTCTGTAAATGTTAGGCTTGTGCTTCCTTCAATAGAAATATGATTATTATCATAAAGGAATATGAGTCTTCCAAGTCTGAGATGTCCAGCTAAAGATGCTGCTTCGTGAGATATTCCTTCCATTAGATCTCCATCACTAACAATACAGTATATATAATGGTTTAAAATAGGATAATCAGGTTTATTAAAATGTGCTCCTATAAATTGTTGAGCTATGGCCATACCAACTGCATTTGCAAATCCTTGACCTAATGGCCCTGTAGTAGTCTCTATGCCAGCAGTAGTTCTATATTCTGGGTGACCGGGTGTTTTGCTTCCCCACTGTCTAAAGTTTTTCAGTTCATCAAGGGAAAGATCATATCCTGTAAGATATAAAAGACTATAAAGTAGTGCAGATGCATGACCAGCAGAAAGGATAAATCTGTCTCTATTTATCCATTTAGGATTTTTTGGATTATGTTTTAAGAATTTTGTCCATAAAACATATACCATAGGGGCTGCTCCCATAGGCATACCAGGATGACCTGATTTTGCTTTTTCTATACAATCTACAGAAAGCATTCTTAAAGTATTTATACAAAGTTCATCTATTTTCTCCATACTCGATCCTCTCCCTCATCCTTTTTATGGTATCTTTATAATCTTTACTATAAAAGATGGCAGATCCTGATACAAATACATCTGCACCTGCTGAACTGGCAATATATATAGTGTCCATATTAATTCCACCATCTACCTCTATTTCACATTTTAGACCTCTTCTATCTATCTCAGATCTTAATTCTTTTATCTTTGGAATAATAGAATATATGAATTCCTGTGCCTCAAATCCCGGATTAACAGTCATTATCAAAACAAGATCCAGGATATCCAGTACATATTTGAGTACGTTTAGTGGGGTGGCAGGATTTAATGAGACCCCTACTTTTTTGCCCTTAAATCTTATTTTTTGAAGACTTCTGTGTAGATGTACAGAAGTCTCCGCGTGTATAGTCAAAATATCAGCACCCGCATCAATAAATGCATCAATAAATTTGTCTGGTTCAGAGATCATAAGATGAACATCAAGTGGAAGATCAGTTATTTTTTTAACTGTTTTTACTATAATTGGTCCAAAAGTTATATTAGGAACAAAGTGTCCGTCCATAACATCTATATGAATATAATCTGCTCCAGCTTCTTCTACAGCTTTTATTTCTTCATAGAGTCTTGCAAAATCAGCAGATAATATTGATGGCGCAATCTTTTTCATAATCTTGATCCTTAATGTATGTTTTTAACTTTTACAAAATAAGGCACAAAAAAATCCATCCATATTATGTACGTGGGGATATGATTTGAAAAATCCATTTTTATCTGTAAGATCTTTTAGCCAAGGAATTTCAGAACTTATATCTAAAAGTTTCATTTCTGGATGATTTTTTAAAAATGAAAAAACTACCATTTCATTTTCCTCCTTAGAGATGGTACAAGTAGCATATAGTATTTTTCCATGCTTATTAAGCAACTTCGATGCTTCATTTAATATATTTATTTGTATTCTTGGTAATATTTTTTTTATATCTTTTTCTGATTTGGTCCATTTTATATCAGGATGTTTTGATATTGTTCCTAATCCTGAACAAGGGGCATCTACTAAAATTTTATCAAAGGTGCAATTAAAAAAAGATGAAGCATATAAAGCATTTCCTATAACTGGTTTTATTATATCAATATTGCATCTTAAAGACGCATGAGCGAGGATTAACAATCTTTTGGGGTTTATGTCAAGTGCTATTATTTTTCCTTTTTTTTTAATTAGTTCTGCTATATGGAGAGATTTCAGCCCAAGCCCAGCACATATATCAAGAATTTTATCTCCTGGTTCTGGTTTCAGAATGTAAGAACATAATTGTGAAGCTTCATCTTGAACAAAAAATAATCCTTTTTTGTATGAAGGTATTTCAGATATAGGCAAAGCAAGCTTTTTTATTATTATTCCATCAGGCGAATATTTTGTAAGCAATGTTTTTATATTAAGTTGAGACAATTTTGTTACTAATATATCTCGAGATGTCTTTAGCCTATTTACTCTTATAGTTATGTTAGGAGGCTTATTTCCTATTTCCAAGAGTTTCTCTGTATCATTCCATCCCAATTCTTTTATCCATTTTTTTATAAGCCATTTAGGATATGAATAAAATATAGATAGGAACTTTATTGGATCTTCTTTTTTGTCTGGGAATTTTATTTTATCTTTGTTTCGACATAGGTTCCTTAGTACTGCATTTACTATATTTGCCACATGTTTTCCTTTTGCTTTAGCCAAAGTTACTGATTCATTTACAATAGCAAACTCTGGCACTTTATTCATAAAATATATCTGATATACTGACATACGAAGGATGTTTAGCACATAAGGATCTAACTTATTAAAAGGAAAACTCAATAATTGATTTATTATCCAGTCCAGCCTAAGTTTCCATCTTATAACACCTTGCACAATATTTAGAACAAATGCCTTATCTCTTTCATCTAAATCTACCTGTTTATTAAAACAGGCATTTAATATTTTGTTGGAGAATGCTGGATTAGGAGTTAGCTTGTTTAGAATCTTGAGTGCTATATTTCTTGGTTTTATATTTTTCTTTTGCTTCATGATTTAAAAAAAATTCTATACCTTTTTTTACCAGTTCAAGATCTACATCTGTGTCATAACATGGCCCATTTGGTCTTCTATTAAATACTCCAAAAACAGGAATGGGATATGTGTCTTGAATTCCACTTGTAAGGTCTCTTTCACATGCTACAGCCACAATAGCATCTGGTTTTGTTTCTTTTACTATTTTTCGGGCTAATGTTCCACCTGTAGCAACCGCAATGTGTATATTATACCTTTCCGCAAGTTCTATTAGAGATTTTATTTTGCATTTCCCACATCTTTTACAATTATTTATATCACCTATAATACGAACTTTACATTCATGATTTTGTAAACAATGGGGAAGCAAAAGTAATAATTTATGGGGTTTTATTTTCTTTGCTTCTGCCATGACAAGTTCATTATTTACTGCAATAAACGATTTTCTTACTTCATCTACACTTATTCCTATTAATTTCCCAACCCCGATTAATACAGGAAATAATAACTTTATTAACATCCCTCTTGTTTTTTTACTAATAAACAGATTTTTTTTCTTTATAATAGTTAATAAAAGGGCTAATGTGCCAGCAATTCCATATAATACTACAGAGCCCAAAATAATCCCTGATATCCATGGAAGATATTTACTTATATTCTTCATTCCTACATATGGAACCCACCATAATATACAAGCAATAGTAATTACCAATATACTGGTTAAAATAAGGAGGAGTATAAATATACCCTTTTTTGGTGGAACAAAGTTTTCTTCTGCTTTGGTTTTCATATTTATTACCTTTGACATAATTACTCTCTAAGTCAATATAAAATTTAAAAAAATCTTTCTCCTTTTTTTAAAGGAAATCCTTTTAAAAATTCATATGCTGGGAGTCTTCTTTTTCCGGCAGCCTGAAGTTCTCTTACAATTATGAGACCTTTGCATGTTTCTATTATTATGCCATCTTTGTTGAATCCATAAATTCTTCCTGGTTCACCTGTGTAATTATTATCCAAAATAGCAGATGAAAAAAGCTTAAGACTTTTTCCTTTTATATTGGTTACTGCCCCTGGCCAGGGATCAAAGGCCCTTATCTTTGCAGAGATATGCTTGGCCGAATCTTTCCATTTAATATTTGACATGCTGCGTTCTATCTTTGGTGCATAGGTTACCTTTGATTCATCCTGGGGAACCTCTTCTATTGATCCATCTATAATTTTATTAATAGCCGCTAATAAAAGATCTGCCCCTATTTCTGATAATCTGGAATGAAGCTGGCCTGCGGTTTCATCAGGAAGTATTTGGACCTCCTTTTGTAGTAGAATAGGTCCTGCATCCATCCTTTCATTCATTTTAATTATAGTTACCCCTGTAATAGAATCATCATTAATTATTGTCCATTGTATTGGAGCTGCTCCTCGGTATTTTGGCAAAAGAGAGGGATGAACATTTATAGCATAAAATGAGGGTATATTTAGTAATTCCTTTTTCAATATTTGTCCATATGCTACCACAATTATAAGATCTGGCCTATTTTGTTTTAAAAAATCTATAAATCCTTTGTCTGAAGCATTTTCAGGTTGAAGTATAGGTAATTTATATTGTAGGGCAAGCTTTTTTACAGGTGGAGGATGAGGTTTTCTGCCTCTTCCTTTGGGTCTATCAGGTTGAGTTACTACATGGGTTACATTAAAACCTTTTTCTATAAGTGCTTTTAAAGAAGGAAGAGCAAATTCCGGAGTTCCCATAAATATTATACGTATGTTATCATATTTATTCATTTATTAGCTTTTCTTTTCATCTCTTTCATTAATTTTTTTATTTTTCTCTTAAATATTGCTCTTTTAAGAGAACTTATATGATCTATAAAGAGTATTCCGTTTAAATGATCAATTTCATGCTGAAAACATACAGCCTCTATGTCTTTTGCTTCTATTTCAATAGGTTTTCCCTCTCTATTATACCCTGTTACTCCAACTTTTTGCTTTCTAATTACTTCAGCCGAAAAATCTGGAATGCTCAGGCATGCTTCCTCTTTTGTTATAGTGCCATCACTCCATATTATCTGTGGGTTTATTAATACCGAAGGTCTTCCTTTTTTATTTTTGTCTCTATGAAAATCAAATACTATTATACGCTTTTTTGCTCCAATTTGATTTGCAGCAAGTCCTATGCCATTGGGTGTTCCATACATTGCATTAAACATGTTGTCTATCAGATCCTGAATTTTTTCATCTATATTTTCTACAGGATCCGCGATTTCTCTTAAAATAGGGTCAGGATAAATACGTATTTTTACATCCTCTCCCATCCTTTTCCTCCCAAGATAGATTGTTATTCCTTACAACAGGATGATGCTCACTCCAGCTTAATCAATTCTTTTATTTCATCATCTTTCAGTTCTGTA
>CAZMNC010000094.1:0-12621 GCA_964567535.1 uncultured Desulfobacterales bacterium
TTAGAATATCGCTTTTAATCTTTTCCTTAAGATTTGTTTTTCTTTAAAGAGGCAAGCTCATTTTTTATGCAAGAGCTTGCCTCTTCTTATTAACTTTCATCCAAAAAACTTTTGGGTGATTCTTTTCTTCAATTTCAGAAATCTTTTTATAAGCCTTTTCTATAATTTTTAGTATATATAAAAATCTTTAAGGATTATAACCGGCTTCGCAATAATAATGTCCATTTTTTCCTTTTATTACAAGCCATCCACCTGCTTTTATATTAACATTATCACAGTAAACTTTGCCTAATGTGGTCCCACCAAAACCATTATTTAGTATACTTCCCACTTTAAAGATCAAATTTGAGTCTCTTTTTCCTTGATTATTGCAACTTTTATTCTTCCAATTACAGCACTTATGTGCTCCAGGTTCTACATCTTCATCAAAACGTCCAAAGGCGCTTCCACCTTTTATTTCTAAAAATTTCATGTCTATATCAGAAAAATTATAAACACAAAATGCATCTGCCCATGAGCTTATTCCAGTACACAAAAATAGTATTAATATGATCCTGTTTGTATTAAAACTATAGAATAGCGACAAAAATTTTGGCAATACTATTTTTGTTGATATTATATGCCTATATCTTATGGAAGCAAAAGCTAAATTTTGTTTATTTTTTCACTTTTTCAAAACTATCATATATATTAATAATATTTACTAATCCAACTATTTTTAGGATGTTTAAAACTGAAGGTTTTGGACTAATTATTGCAAATGAGCCATTGCCATATAGTTTTTTGGCAATCGTTAATATTGCTCTTAAACCCGCACTACTAATGTAATCAACTTCAGAAAGATTAAGGAGAAGGTTATTATTGCCTTGGTTTATAATCTCTTCCATCTTTTGCTGAAGATCTGTGTAAGAAACAGCATCTATCTTTCCTTTTGGAGATATAACAACAAAGTCTGATTTTTTACTTATTTTTATATTCAATGTTACACCTCCTGTTTTTTTATATATTATTTC
This sequence comes from uncultured Desulfobacterales bacterium, assembly GCA_964567535.1. Classification (GTDB taxonomy): domain Bacteria; phylum Desulfobacterota; class DSM-4660; order Desulfatiglandales; family JALVZP01; genus CAZMNC01. The sequence continues at coordinate 1,014 of CAZMNC010000094.1, forward strand.
AAAAAGAATTTACAACAAAATTGATAAATTATTTTGTTCAATAAACAAATGCATATAGCTTTAAAAGAAAAGCATATAAAAAGAAGGTCAGAAAATAGGGAGAAGCTATTTATACACTACTAATTTAAGGATATTTATATTGTTATTTCTGCAATAATGAAACTCATCTACCAATCTTTTAATAAGGTATATTCCAATTCCCCCTATTTCTTTTATCATTATATCTGAAGTCATATCTGGTTCTTTAACAGAATTAGGATCAAAAGGTATGCCATAGTCTTTTATTTCTATGATAAGTTTTTTAGAATTTAAATTATAACATATTAATTCTACATAACCTTCTTGATGATTTGGATATGCATAATTAAAGATATTCACTAAAGCCTCTTCTACAGCAAGCATAAGTTCATAAATTCTCTCTTTATTAAGACCAAATTTAATTCCGCAGCTATTTACAAGGTCTATAAACTTCTGAAGATTATCAATCTTCGCTGGCAATATTAAGGAATTTAATATGTTTGTATCCATTACTATTTTCCAGAAAAAATGAGGTCAACAGATTCATAAACAGGTATTATTTTTGAAAAACCTGAAATTTCAAATACTTGTTTTACAACATTCTTTAAACACGCAACCATTAAATCTCTGTTCTCAGATTTAAGTTGTTTAGCAATACTTAAAATACTGCGAAGACCTGCACTACTAATGTATTCTAGTGCTGAAAAATCTAAAACAACATTATTTTTCCAATCTTTTACAAAGCCTTTTACAGTATTTTCAAAATCAACTGAATTAGTAGCATCTATTCTCCCATTTACAGATATAACCAAAGCATCATTCCTTTTTTGTACTTTAATTTCCATAGTAAGACCTCCAACTCATTGGTTTTAATATGCGTTATATAAAATTAATATCAGAATAATATGAATGTTATATATAAGAAAAAATAATATATTTCGGTTTATGATATATTATTTTTAATATTTCATTTTAACTAATTTTACTCACTTAGATTTATATAACGCCTTATAGAATAACAACTAATATAATATTATATATACTTAACTCACAGAATATTTTGTTTTATTTGTATAAAATCCTTTTTCTTTCCCAATCCCTAAGTTCTCTTCTAAGTATTTTTCCTACTTTTGATTTAGGCAGCATATCCCTAAATTCTATATAATGGGGAACCTTATAATAAGTAAGCCTGTCTTTGCACCATTTTATAAGCTCATAGGCACTTGCACCCTTAGTGTCCTCTTTTAATACCACATATGCCTTAATTTTTTCACCAACATTTCTATCTGGAACTCCCACTACACAAGCATTAAATACTGCAGGATGACTCTGGAGAACTGTTTCTATTTCAGAACATGAAACCCTATATCCTTTATATTTTATAATATCTGAGGATCTATCAACAAAAAATACCCAACCTTCACTATTAATCCTAACTATATCACCAGTTCTATACCAAATTATACCATCTATATTAACAAAGCATTTTTCTGTTTCTTCAGGTTTATTCCAATAATATTTCGGCATAAAGTCTGATGACACCAAAAGAATCCCGTCTTTATCAAATTTTGTCTTCTGATAAGGAAGTATTTTTCCACAACTTCCATTAGGAGGATTTTCGCCCATCATCACGCCAGCGATACCCCCTGTTTCTGTAGAGCCATAACCTTGATAAAGTGGAAGATTCAATCTATCCTTCCATCTAACCGCAGTTTCTACTGGAAGAGCATCCCCGCCAGAACAGCAGTATTCTAAAGAACTTAGGTCATAAAAATCCAATCTTTCATGATCTAAAATCATCTTAAATATAGTAGGCACTCCAAAAAAGGATTTTACCTTGTATTTTGAAATCTGCTCAAATAAAGCATCTAAATTGACCTTAGGAAGCAAAATAAGAGTATCTCCAGAAAATAATGCCCCCATGGCCATTGCCATACCAAAGCTATGAAAAAGAGGACTACCTTGAATAAGAATATCTTTGCCCTTAGGTATAAAACACCTCAATTCCCTCTGCCAATGAGCAGTTTGTTTTATAAAAAAGTGATTATATGGTATGCCTTTTGGCATTCCTGTGGTACCACCAGTATAAAATATTGCAGCAATATCATAGGGTGAGATACATATGGAACTATTTGAATATTTATCTTTTTTAAAAAGATCTTTGAATAAAAAAAATTCTTTTCCCTTTTGAATTCTGCCAGTTGGTATTTTATCTAATATAATCCCTACAAATCTTTTCCAAACAGGCAACATATCAGCCATATTTGTTATAATTATTTTATTTATAGAAGTATAATCTTTTATTTGGTAAATATACCTAAAATTGATATCTAAACATATAACAGTTTTTGCTGAGCAATCATTTGCTATATATTGAATATCTGAAGGAGTATATATAGGTGATATAGGGACAGCAATAGCACCGATACTTATAATAGAGAACCAAGATATTATCCACTGAGGGGAATTAGGTAAATATATTAAAACTCGCTCTCCAGGAGATACTCCTATATTTATAAGAGAATTTGAAAAATTTTCAATAAGTGAGAATAATTCTTCATACCTCCACCCATTGCCTAAATAGAAAATAGCAATATTTTTAGAAAATTTTCTGCATGTAGCAGAAAAAACAGAGAATATATCCTTCTTCATATTCAAAAAAATTAACTCACAGGTGGCAGCTTTAATGATAGCCTACCACCTGTGAGATAGTCAGCTATTAAATATCAAAATAAAGGAAAAATTCATATGGATGAGGTCTCAGCTTCATTTGGTTTATTTCATTCTCAGTTTTGTATTCTATCCACATATCTAAAAGATCTTGAGTAAACACATTTCCCTTCATCAGAAATTCATGATCCTCTTTTAGAGCATCTATAGCTTCCTCCAGAGAACCAGGAGTAGAAAGTATATTGGACAACTCTTCAGGAGACAAGGAATATATATCTTTATCAAGAGGCTCACCAGGATCTATCTTATTTTCTATGCCATCGATTGCAGCCATAAGCATTGCAGAAAATGCAAGATATGGGTTACATGATGGATCAGGAGTTCTAAACTCTAATCTCTTGGCTTTTGGTGATGGTGAATACATAGGAATGCGTATAGCAGCACTCCTGTTTCTGCTGGAGTATGCAAGATTTACTGGTGCTTCAAAGCCTGGAACAAGCCTTTTATACGAATTAGTTGTAGGATTAGTAAAAGAACATATTGCCCCACAATGTTTCAATATACCACCAATTGCATAAAGAGCTTCTTGAGAAAGTCCAGCATATTTATCACCTGCAAAAACAGGTTTGCCTTCTTTCCATATACTCATATGTGTGTGCATTCCATTGCCATTATCTTCAAATATAGGTTTTGGCATAAAAGTAACGGTCTTGTTATATTTGACTGCTACATTTTTCAATACGTACTTAAACCACATAAGCTGATCTGCCATTTGTACTAATGGCTTAAACCTCATGTCTATTTCAGCCTGGCCAGCAGTAGCCACCTCGTGATGTTGGCATTCTACCTCTATACCTAAAGATTCTAATGTTATCAGCATTTCTGATCTTATATCTTGCAATTTATCCATTGGAGGAACAGGGAAATAGCCCTCTTTATGTCGAGGTTTATACCCAAGATTTGGATCTTCTTCCCTTCCTGAATTCCATATACCTTCTATAGAATCTACAAAATAAAAGGCAAAATGCCTTCCATTGTCAAATCTTATGTCATCAAATATAAAAAATTCCGCTTCTGGCCCAAAATATGCCACATCACCTATACCTGTACTTTTTAAATATGCATTAGCTTTACGAGCAACATTTCTTGGATCTCTTGTATAAGGTTCTCTTGTAATTGGATCTACAATATTACCAATCAATACTAATGTGGGCTCTTTATAAAAAGGATCTATTCTTGCAGTATCAGGATCTGGCACTACAAGCATGTCACTGTGATGAATAGGCTGCCATCCCCTAATACTTGAACCATCAAAACCGAAACCATCCTCAAAGCTTTCTTCTTTTAATTCACTAATAGGCACACTAAAATGCTGCCAAAGACCTGGAAGATCCATAAAACGCAAATCTACCACTTTTACCCCATTTTCTTTTGCCATATCTATTACTTCTTTTGGCGTCATATTAAACCTCCTATCTTTTAAATTTTTTCATTTAAGATACCTCATGCAAAAACCCATACCCACTCTCTCCATGTAATGATTGATCCATTCCTTCAATCTCATCCTGTTTTTCCATTCTAAAGCCCACTGTCTTTTCAACGATGAAATATATAACTATTGTAAAAATTATTACAAGCAATATTGTAGCACCAAGGCCCTCAAGCTGAACTATAAGTTGGTTCCACACACTCCATTTGCCACCTGCTAATAAGGATGCATGTTTCATCCATTCACTTCTTATAAAGAAGACAAGAAGTATTACACCTAGCATACTTCCTACACCATGAACACCAAAACAATCCAGACTATCGTCATAACCAAAGCGGGATTTGGCATTAAGAGCAATATAACAAGCAATGGATGAAATAGCACCTAATATAAGAGCGCCTACAGGTCCTACCACCCCAGCTGCAGGAGTTATAGCTACAAGACCTGCAAGTATACCTGAAGCAAAACCAAGAGATGTAGCTTTTTTGTAAATAAATGCTTCAATTATGATCCACATAAGAGCACCACTTGCAGCAGATATTTGTGTAACAGTAAGTGCTCGGGCAGCATCTATACCACTCTGAAGTGTTGATCCAGCATTAAATCCAAACCACCCGACCCATAACAGGCCAGCACCTATCATGGTCATTACCAAGTTATTAGGACTCATAGAAATATTTGGATATCCTCTACGAGGACCAAGAAGAATAGCCAATATAAGAGCACTAATTCCAGCAGATGCATGAACAACTAAACCACCTGCTAGATCAATAACACCATTTGCACCTGCATTAGCTAACCAACCATCTTTTGCCCATACCCAATGACAAACAGGACAATATACAAAAACAACCCATAATATAATAAATAGCATATATCCTCTAAAATATACCCTTTCTGCTATTGCTCCACTTATAAGGGCTGGAGTTATTATGGCAAATTTTCCTTGAAACATTGCAAATATATACTCTGGTATTTTATGTAAAATACTGTTATCTATTCCTTTTAAAAAAAGATACTTGGAGTTCCATCCCCAAAATCCAAAAAGTATATTTTTTCCAAATGCCAATGAATATCCACATATTACCCATAGAACCCCTATAACTGATGCTGCAACAAGACTATGCATAATTGTTCCTAAAACGTTTTTTGTCCTTACTAGACCTCCATAAAACATCGCGAGGCCAACGACCATTAAAAGAACTAAACCTGTAGACATAAGCAACCACGCTGTAGCACCTGAATCAACCATAACTATCACCTCTTTGTTTCATTTGGAATTTATCTATAATGCGTCTTTTCCTCTTTCACCTGTTCTTATACGAACAGCCTGTTCTATTGGGATAACAAATATCTTTCCGTCCCCTATTTTGCCTGTATATGCAGCCTTCTGAATGGTACTTATCACTTTTTCCACCATTTCTGTTTCTATAACTACCTCTATCTTTACCTTTGGGATAAAATCCACAACATATTCTGCTCCTCTGTAAATCTCTTTATGTCCTTTTTGTCTACCATAACCTTTAACTTCTGTAACTGTCATACCCTGAATCCCAATTTCATTTAATGCCTCTTTCACTTCATCTAATTTAAATGGCTTAATAATTGCTTCTACTTTTCTCATATCTTCCTCCTTTCTAAATCACTTTTTTTATTTCTTGAATTATTTTATTGATATAATCAACATCATCTATCTTTTGCCCATCAAAATCTCTAACATAAAATATATCTACTATCTGATCGACTTTTGTACCAACCTTTGCAATCCATATATTTAGACCACATCTAAATATTGCATCTGTAATCTTAAATAAAAGCCCCATAAAATCATAGGTATGAACTTCTATTATTGTAAAAAAGCTTGAAGACTCATTATCTATTACCACTTTGTTTTCTCTCTTGGATAAAGGTCTTATTTTTGGTTTATAAAATATGGATTTTTTGTGTATAGCGTCTCTTAAATTAAGTTTCTCTTTTATAGCTAATTCTAAGTCCTTAGATACCTTTGCCCATCTTTCATTCTCTAATATCCTATCAAGTGGAGGTCTAACTTTTATAATATCCATAGCTATGTTATTGCGCCAAGTAAACACCTGAGCTTCTAATATATCAATATCATTTAGGGTTAACGTGCCAGCAATTTTTGAAAAAAGACCAGGCTGATCATAGGCACATACAGTAATGATCCTGATTTCTGGATCACTATTTTTTCGAATTTCCCATACAAAACTTTTATTATTTAATTTCTTGTATAAATCTATATGTTCCTTTATTCCTTCCTTAGGAACATAAAGCATATACCTTGGTGACATGAAGTGAAGTATTTCTTCCAAATCTTTTCTTTCATTTATATAGGTAGAAATTAACCATTCCCTCTTTTCCTCTATAGCTTTAACTGCCTTTTTAGATGCCAATTCCCCCTTTTCTATTATATTGAGAACTTTCAAAAATAAACTTCTTAAAAGTATCTCTGTCCAATCATTCCATATTGCTGGTCCTGTTGCCATAGAATCTGCAACAGTTAATAGATACAGCATCTTAAGTAATTGAGAATCTATTATCTTTCTTGCACAATAAAGGGCAGTCTCTTCATCATTTATATCCCTTCTTGTAGCAGTCTTTACTAAAAAAAGATGATTTTCTATTAAAAATTTAACGACCCTCACATCTTCTTTATCATATTCTAATTCATTCAATATCTTCTCTGATATGGAAGCCCCTTTTTCAGAATGATTTTCCTTAACATATCCTTTACCAATATCATGAAGTAAAGCTGCCCATAAAAGCAGTTTTTTATTTTTTACTTCTTTATATATTTTTGAATATAAAAGATCTTGACTCTCTTCGAATTCCTTTATCTTCTGGACAGTTATTAACGAATGTTTATCTACAGGATATATATGATATTCATCATATTGAATTCTATTTATAATACCTTTAAAGGGAGGAAGAAATCTTTCTAAAAAGCCACAATACAGCATATCTTCCATTACATTAAACTCTTTCACAGGAGACATAAGTATTCGTTCAAAAGATCTGAGCATTTCTGGAGATCTTCTTATATTGTCATCAATTAAAAAGGACAAATCTCTTATTAACATCCTTGTTTCAGAACTCAAAGGAATACCAATACGCTGACTTTCTTCGAATATTTTCATTAACAGAACAGGAGAATTCAAAACATATTCTGATGATTTTAAATATAAAAGGCCATTTCTTATCTCCAGCCCTTCTATACTACTCTCTAATTGCTTATATAATCGACTTTTAGATCTGTAACCATATTCAGCAAGAAAACTAAAATACATATCTTTCAAAAGATCCATATTTCTATGGAGTTCACCTAAGAATATTTCTACCACTCTTCTTCCTCTATTACTATGAAAACCCATAACTCTTGAGAGCTTTCTTTGATAATCAAAGTAAAGTCGATCATTTTTCCTTCTTGAAAAATAATGAAGATAATTTCTTACTTTCCATATAAAAAATAATATCTTTGTTAAGGTCTCAAACCCAGTATGAGGAAGGTACCCATATATTTCCAAATCTTTAGGATTATGTATAAAGGAATTTATCTTAGCTATCCATAGCATTGTATGATAATCTCTAAGCCCCCCTCTACCTTCTTTTAAATGGGGTTCTAATAAATAAGAAGAATCTCCATATCTGCTATGTCTTAAATTATTCTGTTCTATTAAATTAGCTATGATTTTATCTTTTGATTTATCTATTATCTTTCTCTTTAATTCTTCCATAAATTCAAAATATAGTTTTGATTGTCCACATATAAATCTTGCATCCATTGCAGAAGTAAGCTCTCTTGGATCTTTTTTTACTAATTTTATATATTCCTTTACTGTTCTGGTGGAATGAGCAACATCTAAACCCAAATCCCATAAAGGATAAATAATCTCTCTAATAAGATTCTCTGCTTTATTGTGAATCTTATCTTTAAACAAAAAAACTACATCAATATCTGAATATATACACATCTCTCTCCTTCCATATCCACCAAGAGCAACTATAGCATATGGATTTTTTATAGGATCTAACATTAAGCCAGATTCACTATCTTCAAATGCAGAAATAAAATATTCATCTAACAAACAGGTATAATACTCCATAAAGTTAGAAACTTTACCTTTTAAAAATCCAGAAACAAGTTCTTCCAGTTTATTTTTGAATGCTGACTTATTCATGTTAATAAAAAATTAAGCAATTTATATGCCATCCAATACAGTCTTATTATTATTTTAATAAACAAAAAAATAGATTTTAATATGTCACAAAATTGTAGATATATTTATAAAAAAAATACGATTTTGTAAAATAATTTTATTTACTAAAAAAATAATACACAATTCACACATAAAAAATTCAAGAGTCAATGAATACTAAGAAAAGAATCGTAAAAACTATTTTATAAGTTTATCCACACAAGAATATATAGCCTGATAGGCAGGAGATGATTTAGGTAAATCAAGTAAAGAACGGCCTTCGAGATCATATTTTTTGACTTCAGTGTCACTTGGAATATATGCAACAACAGGAATATCAATATCTTTTAAAAGGGATTCTGTATGTTTTATATTATTTACCATATTAAAGATAAGTCGCATACTTAGCTTGTTAGATGTCTCAGAAAGGTCTTTTGCAATACTGCCAAGATATTTTATTGTTTGTATACTTCTGACCGTAGGATCAGATACAAGGATTAAGATATCCATATTTCTTAAGACTCTTCTATTTACCTGCTCTAGTCCAGCCTCACAATCTATAAGAACCAACTCATATTCTTTGGCCAATGAGTCAATAGCATATCTAAGAAGTTCGTTTATACTACAGAAACAACCAGGACCTTCTGATCTGCCCATAACCAAAAAATCAAATCCACTTTGATTTATTACAACCTGATTTTTTATAATTTCCTTTAAGGGAATATCGCCATCTTTAAGTAACTCTTTTCTCCCACGGCCATTCTTTAATGACTCTCTTATATCCCATATAGTTTTATTGGGTACCACATTAAGAGCATATGTTAATCCTAAGGAGGGGTCAGCATCTATAGAAAGTAAATCAAAACGATGTCTCAATATCTTTGTAAGAACTGCGGAAACAAAAGTTTTACCAACCCCTCCTTTTCCTCCTATAGCAATTATTTTTCCCATTTATTTTCTCCTAAGAAACCCCTCTTTAGCAAAAAGAGCTGCACCTAATGCACCTATTATTTGGGGATCTACATCTGTAAATTGATATATATTGCTTTTAATAATCTCTTCCAGATATTTTACTACGCCTTGATTTTTTGCCACTCCACCTGTTATTGCCACCTCCTTTTTTACTCCAACCTTCCTTACAAGTTTGTGCATTCTTTGAGCCATTGCCTTAGCAACTCCCGCTGCAATATCTGCCTTGCCTGCTCCCTCTACAATAAGATGCATAACATCAAATTGAGTAAATATAGTACATGTACTTATTATGCTAACTGGATTTTTTCCTTCCAAAGCAAGAGGACCTAATTCATCAAGTTTTACATTTAAGGTCTTTGCAATACCTTCTAAAAAACGACCTGTCCCTGCAGCACATTTATCATTCATTATAAAATCAACCAGTTCCCCGCTTTTATCAACTCTGATTGCTTTCAAATCCTGTCCACCTATATCTATTATAGTCCTTATAGCACGATTTGCCCAATGCGCACCTCTGCCATGACATGAAATCTCACTAATATTGTTATTTGCAAATGGAATTTTTTCTCTTCCATAACCAGTACTAACACAATAATCTATATCACTAAGATTAAGATCAGCTTTTTTTAGGGTTCGCGACATTATCTCTTCTGCGGATTTAACTGGATTGGGAAGCACATTCATTATCTCATATGCAATTATATTTTCCTTTTCATCCATTAAAAGTGCTTTTGCTGTAAGAGAACCTACATCACATCCAGCAAATATCATTTTATCACCTCCTTTACAAAAAGCGCTGCACCAACAGATGCTACAAGCTGGGGATCAGGCTTAACAATACCTACATCTTTCTTTAAGTTATTTCCTATTACCTTTACAAGAGCAGAATTCTTTGCCAGTCCCCCTGATATAATTACATCATCGGCAATTATGAGTCTTTTTGCTATAGCCACAAGACTCCTACCTAATGCATCAATTATACCTGCAAGTATAGCATCAACTGGTTTACCATCATTAACATGCGCTATTACTTCGCTTTCTGCAAAAACAGCACATTGAGAAGTCACATTTACTTTCTCATCCGCATTTATTGCAAGAGAGGAGACCTCTTCAAGAGGCACCCTTAATGCTTCAGATATAACCTCTATAAACCTTCCTGATCCTGCTGCACATCTATCATTTTGTCTAAACTCAAGTACTTGACCCTTTTCGTCAATCAATATAACCATACTATGCTGTGCTCCTACATCTATAACGGTCCTACAAGAAGGATGAAGAAAACTTGCACCTTTTGCAATACAATTGATAAGACTTAACTCATTGTGCTGAATAGGAACATATGCCCTACCCCAGCCTGTTGAACCACACCCTTCTATTTCACTTTCATTTACATCTGCTATGTTTATTAATTCTTCAATAATCTTTTTACTGGCATTCCTGGGATCCGCATTAGTTGGAATTATTGCCTTGGCTTTTATATTGCCATTTTCCTCTATTAAGACCCCCTTTGTATACCCTGTTCCTATATCACAGCCTATATACATGGTTCATCTCCTCAATCTTTAGTAATATTTTTTTCTGCCTTAAGGTCTAATTGTTTCAAAAAATTCAGATAATGTTTTTTTAACTTCAGCAGGAGGAGTAAATCTTTTATCAGCAATATCCATTTCAAAACGTAAAGTTGGTATCCCTGCCTCCTCCCTAATAGCGTCACTTAGTAGTTTATTTAATGCCCATCCATGCTTACAAGCCATATGACCAGCAAATATAGCACAATCTGCATTATGTGATTTAGCAAGTCTTGTAAAATCGTTTATCCAAACGTCAGCAAAGCTGGTAACCTGCCTGCTCATAGGATAATGAAAAGTTAATCTTGCCAATCCATCTAACATGCTATCTAAATCATGATCATCTATATATCCCACTAACTCTTCAGGCAGTATTGTAAGACCACAAGCCAAATATGTAGCTCCATGCTCTTCTTCCATCCAGTGGTAAATAGAGAGATCATATCCCTCAAATGCCCATGTCCATAAAGTTCTTATTTCTTGCTTCCCCTCAGGTATAACACCTACTCTCTTTTCTACTCTTTCCTTTGCTTCTTCATAAATTATTTTAAAGTAATCCACTACCTTTTCTGAAAATCCAAATATAGTATAAAGGGCAAAGTCCATTGGTCTGTGAAATGCCGGATCAGGACAAGGTTTATGCTTCCTAAGCTCTTCTATCTTATAAATATATT